>JAUMYE010000072.1 GCA_030528815.1 Candidatus Saccharimonadota bacterium
ATTTATTATAGACTGCATAGTATTCACCACCCTTGGATTTTACAGATTTCAAAAGGTAGACCGTTACTGGCGTAAGAGCAATCACTTTTTTTACGTCGTATGGATTGCGAAAAATATATTTATCTTTCTCTTCGTCATATTGAACATAGTGACCAGACAATCCCTGCAAAATCATTTCGTCGTGCATTTTGTCGCTATCTACATCGATATCGAGATGTTTTTTAATTATATCTACTATTTCGTCAGCACTAAGTTCATCGCCACCCGTGTTTGCGTAATTTAGTTGCATTGCAAAGCCAACAGCGTCCAGGAGCCTCTCGCGCTTCTCCGTCTCCTCGATTTGCTCTTTAGGAATTTCGGCTTTTGCTTCGTCAGGAATCTCGTCTTTTTTGTCAAAGATGTCCAAGAAGTAGGCTATATCCTGAGTTTTTTCATTAAATGATATTTGCTCGAGCTCAGAGAGTTTATGGGGACTAAAAATAAGCAGGCAGACCAAGGTAAGCGAACCAATACAAACGGCCGCAATAATCGGAATAATAATCTTTTTTGAAAGTTTTTTCATATTGCTATTGTAGCAATAAAACTAAAATGGGTCTTATTATCTTTAGTTTGATATAATATAAGCATGGACAGCTTAATAATCGCAATGCTTAGCGTGTTTGTGCTCCTGCTTCCGCTAGCATTACTAATTAGAAGCAAAAGAAACAAGAAGACAGACGAGTCACAAAACCCAATCGCACAGTTTCCGCCAGATAATACATCAGTAGTGCCGCCTTTATCTAAGACCCCAACGTCCCTAAAGATTAGTGGAGGTATCCTCTTAACAATTCTAATCCTCATTGGTTTTGGTTTTTTGATTGCTATTACAGACAGAACGCCAGGTGCACCTCTTGCAATGGGTTTTGCATTGGCTATATTTCCAATACTGACAGTTGCTGGAGTAATCGCCTTCATTGGCTTTATTGTTTCTGCGATTATTGCTGCAGCAAAAACAGACATACCGGAACCTGAACAGAACCAAGAACAAACAACCGACCAGAATCAAGAGCAAAAGCAAGAACAAGATCAAGGACAAGATCAAAACCAGGGCCAAGGCCAGCAACAACAGGAGTAAGCCACGCTTGCGATTATTTTCGGCATTACTTTTCTATGCTTTTTGATTTCTTACCTCACAAAGAAGAGTGTCAAATAGAGCCAACAACTATAACAGATATGCTACAATAATAGATATCCGTTGGGGGCATAGCTCAGCGGTTAGAGCAGTCGGCTCATAACCGATTGGTCACTGGTTCAAACCCAGTTGCCCCCACCAAGCATAACAAAAATACCTGCAAGGTATTTTTTTGTTATGTTATGTTGGGCGATTGAGAGTGGTATTTTAAATTTCTTTAACTTTACAAAACCTTTTTCTGCCAAGATTTTTTGCCACATTTTGGACAGCGAAGATGGCGCGTGCGCCCCATATGCATTGCAACAAATACAGCCCCGAAAGTCGGAACATGCTTGTGGCCGCATTCAGCACATTTGTAATAACCAGCAATTTGTTCGATTTTTAGACTAAAGAACATGGCGACCATAAAGATAGCAAAGCCAGTAATAAACATGCCAGTCGCAAGAGCAAAGTTTGTTTCAGTAATTGGAATGGCTAAGAACAGAAAAGCAAAGAAGGTTGCCAAACCAATTCCGCCAAGCACCCATTCGAGCGCAAGTAGTTGTTTATCTTTCTGTTCTTTTTGCTTAGCAAGCTCAAGTAGGTTCTTCTCGAGCATTTTCTCATTGTTTTTCATATCTACGATTTCTCCACTAAATAGATCATTAATTGTAATATCAAATAATTCACAGAGCACTGGCATCTTTGTCGTTTCCGGAAGGCAAATGCCGCGTTCCCATTTCGAGATAGAGCGATTCGAAATATCTAGCTCTTCCGCAAGACTTTCCTGCGTATAGCCCTTTTCTTGTCGCTTTTTCGCGATAAATTTTCCGATTTTCTTTAAGTCCATTAGGCTCCTTTTGTTATTTTGAAATCTATTTTAGTTATTTTGCACAAAAAGACCACAAACCGTAGGTAGAATCTTTATTAATTACTATTATAAGCGCTTTATTCCCCTCTATACAGCTTTCATTTTTATGTTATAATATCGGCACGAGTGGTGGCATAGGGCCGCCAAGTTTTTTATTAGAAAGAGGTGTAATGTATCCATGAAAAAGACTATACGCTTCGAGGGCGACACCGTCCTCAACAAAGAAAACCTTGCTCTTGTTACAGACCTCACGAGTGGTTTCTCGAAAGCCAAGGCAAAGAAATATGGCTTCGACCTCGTCAACTTCTCCGTTAGCTACAAAAACGACGGAAAGGTTATCGAGTACAAGGACGGCAATGAGCAGTCCGATGAGTTCTATGCCGAACTCGCAAACGAGAAGACAACCGACGCGAAGACTGGCAGCAGCATTGAAGACTTCGTTTCCATCTTCAAGAATCGCCTTAAAGAAGGAAAGCTGGTAATCTATCTTGGTGTTACAGATTCGCTTTCAGCAGGCATGCGTAATGCCGCCCTGACAGCTCGACAGATGATCTGCGACGACGAACCGGATCTAAATGCAGACAAAAACATTCTTATCTGGCCGACACATTGTATTGCTGGCGGACTCGGCCTCAGCCTTAGACTGCTTCGCGCTTGGCTCGATGAAAAGCCGAGAACACTGAGCGAGCTCACGGAAAAGGTTGATTTCTTTGGGAATCATACGGCACATATCTTCACGCTGTTTAGCTACGACTACATGAAGCGTAGCGGACGCTTTGCGAGCACAAAAGATCAGCTCAAGATTGCTCTCGCAAAGACAATGAAGATATTCCCTGTTATGCTTTCGCCTAGAAACGGTCCGCTCCAGCCTACCTGGAAAAAGGTTCGCGGAGAAAGAGCTCTGCTCAAGACTTTCGTCGACATCTATGCAGATACCGCTATAGACCCCGAGCATGGAACCGTAGAAATCGACTACTCCGGCCCGACAAGAATCGACTCCATCGCCTACAAAAAGGCTGAGGAGCTGCGCAAGATGCTTACCGAGAGCTACCCTGCAGTCAAGGTTATCATGGCACAGACCAGCCCTTCCGTGGGCTGTCATGTTGGCCCCGACGAGATTTCTTTCTTCTTCCTCCAGAAGGACGTTCGCCCTGACATGGAGTGAGTCATAACATTCTTCTTTCTTTCAGAGTCCCTTCGGGGGCTCTTTTTTCTTGAAGAGCGCATTATGATATATTAAAAGTAGTTAACCAAATAAAATAAACATGGCAAATACAAAATCTTCAAAAACAACTACTAAAAAGACCACCCCTAAACAAAAGGTTGTAAAAGTTACAACAAAAACCACCAAGGCTTCAGATATCTGGATTCAGGTTGGCTTAGCTGTATACTTTACGGCATATTTTATCGCACATCATTTCCTTGGCGTTTACAACGTACGCTGGATTCTTTATATCGGGCTAGCAGCATTAGTAGCTTATATTATCAAGACAAAGAACAACAAAGAACCAAAGTTCGCCGAAGGTTTTTGTTTCTATAAAGTTTTCCTAGTCTATATCATCGGATGCATGATTGGCACTTACTATGAGGAAATCCTCACTTTCTGCCGCTCTGGCCAGTGGCTATCCAGGCAGGGTATTATCTATGGGCCGTTCAACCCAGTTTATGGCTTCGGCTTCCTAATCTTCACTGTTCTCCTCTGTAGAAATACAAAGCGAAAATGGTACTGGACATATCTTTATGCCTGTCTAATCGGTGGCGCAACCGAGATGGTTTCTAGCTGGATTGGCGAATACATCTTCAAAGCCAACGCTTGGGATTATTCGGACAAATTCTTGAATATCATGGGGCGCACAACCATTCCTTATATGCTCTTCTGGGGTGCGGGCGGCTTAATCTTCGTAAAGCTCGTTTATCCTGCACTTTCTAAGTTTATCGAGCTTTTGCCAAAGCGTGTCGGCAATGCAATTATGCCAACATTCTTGATCTTTGTCGCTTTAAGCCACGTCGTATCTTATACTGCACTATTCCGCTACGGCACGAGAAGCGAAGGTAAGGTCGCAAGCAATGCTATCGAGAAGGTTCTAGATGAGCATTTCGACGACAACTTCATGAAACAATACTACGATAATCCAGCCCACAAAAAGATTGGCGAATAAAAAAATAGCACCTCGGTAAGAGGTGTTATTTTTAAAATCCTGTTAGTACTTCGAGAATAACTGCAATTATCGCAAAGATAAATGGCGAGAAGCAGAGCAGGAGAATAATAACTCCAAGCGCCGCAGTACTAGCATTACTCTTTTGAGCTGGTCTTTCACCTGCAGCGGAGTTTACCATCGTGGATTGATGATTTGGATTTATAATATCCGTAATTGGCCTTGCCGTAACAGACACTGTATTTTGATCAGTGGGGGTTCCGTAAGGAACGCGTGACAAGCCACTCACGATCGAACTCGATTCGCCCATAGTATTACTATTGACCAAGCGCATGCCGCCAAAACCATAACGCTTTGCGCGAGCTTCCATGATAGCAATCTCA
>JAUMYE010000009.1 GCA_030528815.1 Candidatus Saccharimonadota bacterium
CTCGTCAACATGTTCGCCAGTCTTTGCAGAAACCTTAATAATCTCAGATTCGTCACAGCCAAGAAGATTCATAATCTCGGCAGAAACGCGCGGAACATCGCTAGCAGGAAGGTCAATTTTATTAATGACAGGAATAATCGTCAAATCCTGTTCGAGCGCAAGGTAAACGTTTGCAAGAGTCTGCGCCTGAATGCCCTGCGTAGCATCAACAACAAGAATAGCGCCCTCTACTGCCTGAAGCGAGCGAGAGACTTCATAGGAAAAATCCACGTGGCCTGGCGTGTCGATAAGATTCAAAGAATAGCCTTTGTATTGCATACAAACAGGTGTCAACTTAATAGTGATACCTTTTTCGCGCTCAAGCTCCATGCTATCTAGTAGCTGAGATTTCATTTCGCGCTTAGCAACAGTGCCCGTAATTTCGAGCATTCTATCAGCCAAAGTCGACTTGCCGTGGTCAATATGCGCAATAATACAAAAATTGCGGATTTTATCTATATTCACAAGCTAATTTTACCATATTTTCAAGGGGTACGCCATTGACTTTTATGCTATTTATGGCGTAGCGATTTTATTGTTTCAAAAGCTCAAAAACGCAAATAATCAGCGTAGCAAATATTAAATACCAGCCAAGGACTTTCGTATCGTTCTTTTTAGCGAAATACATCTTTGTAACGGCCAATACATAAAGCGTCGCAATAAAGGCCATACCGAACGCCAAGCTACACTGACCAAAGTCTGTAGACAAAAAGTTTAGTGCATTAGGATTCGTGAAGCTCGCAATCGAGATCGCAATAAGACTCGGGATACTCGCTAGATAACTATACTTTAGAGAGCTTTTCGTATCTAGGCCAACAATTTTTGAGCTGATAAAACTTAGTCCAAAGCGCGAAAAGCCAGGAACGAGCGCAAATAGATTCACAATGCCAATACAAAGCGCATCGGTAGTTTTAAGATCCTCGTAGCTCTTCACTTTCTTCATGGACGGGAGCTTATTAAACTTGATAAGAATTACACCAGTAACAGCAAAGGCTGCCGCAATAATCCAAAAACCAGACAAGAGCTCGCTAGAGGCGATTGATTTCTGCAAAAATACCGCAAGAAGCGCGACTGGTAGTCCAGAGATTAGAACGTTCAAAACAGTTTTCTTCTTTTTAAAGATTTCTTTTAGCTCTTTTCTAAAGAAGATAAGGCTAGCCAGCAGAATTGCCAGGCTCGTAAAGCCATACAAAAAGCTAACCCGATAAGCTTCTTCGCTTAAAATCTCTTGAAACAGCCTAGTATGACCAGTGCTGGAGATTGGCAAAAATTCCGTAATACCACGAACCAAACCAAGCCAAAAAGCTCGATGGAACCACATTATTTTTCGTACCTTCCAGTATGTTTGCGATTATCATAAATCGAGGTAGGAATACCCTTGGCATGAATATTGTTTACAACAATATCATTGTTCTTAGTAATAACATTCGAGATATCTTCAGAATGAGCACGCTCGCTAATCTCAGAAATCTCTGCCTTACTGTAGCCAAATTCCTTTAGCCATGACTGAAGTTTCTCTTCCGCTTCATCGTGCGTGTAGGAATTATTGAACAAATACTGGTAGGATTTGTTTTCGTGATTCTTCTCAAGGAAGATTCTGCTAATAATCTTGTAGCCAGCCGGCAAAGCATTACTATCTGTAACTCCACTAGGATTACCATATTCGTTTACTGCCAAAATATAGCGCGAAACGATCTCGGAGTTCTCGAACTTGAACTGACCCTTCTCGTTCTGAATTGGGAAGACAACTAGCTTTACCTTGTATCTATTAAAGAAGTTAGAATTAACCTGATTCTCAAAGGATTGAGCACAAACTTCGCAACCCGGATCAAAGATATCGATTGCCGTAGGCGCATTGCTTGGTGCCATATAGCTCATATCTACGCCCGTTAGGTCAAACTGTTCAGTATCCCAAGAGCGGAATCTATCCGGCAATGCACCAAAGATTTCACCCCAGTCAGCAAACCAGAGACCGATAGCTTCGATTGGATTGCTTGCTTCGTTGCCGCTATCAATACTACAAGCTTCGGAGCTTAGCGAACATGCGGAGGGTTGGCGAACATTGCAGCTACCGAGAGTCCAGAGAGCCATGCCAGCCTTAATACCCTCAGCAAGCGACCAAACTGTAACTAGCACAATCAAGACAGAGACCACCTCAATTGTGGCAGAAAGCGGCTTTACGGCCTTTGGATGTTTAATAACAACCTTGCGCAGAAGCGAGTTCTTTACGTCGTCCTTAAAGTTCGTATCGCATTTCTGAAAGGTAATATGTTTCGTAAAACAGCTGGTAGATTTTTTGAAAACCTTCCAATACTTGCGGCCGATATCTCTCTTGAATATCGACAAAAAGGCTACAAAAATACCAACAATAGCCAAAATAATAAATGCTGCAATACAGACCATTAACCTAACATCCTTTCTAGAGTCTTAAGGACCTTGTCCACGTCAGCTTCGCGAACATGGTAACCCAATGAGAAGCGAATTAGCGGCGGAACGTTAAGTACCTGCCCAAGATAATAATGAACACAGAAATAACCCGTGCGAGCCATAATACCCTCGTCGGATAATGCTTCGCCTACGAGATGAGAATCTAGGCCATCAATGTAGAAGCTAAAGGTCGGTGAAGCAGCCTTGTTTAATAGATGAACGCGTGGCTGATTCTTCAAGAATTCAAAGATACGATCACAGTTATCATGAAGCTGCTGTTTGTCTTTCTTGGATAGCTTTTCGAGCCAAGTTAGAGCGGCGTCAAAGGCAATAATCTCACCCCAGGCCTGAAGACCAGCTTCGAAAATCGTATGAACATTATCTGGATTCTTTGCGGACAGGAACATTTCGTCACGATGAACGTCGTCGACCATGCCGCCGCCAACAAAGCGCGTATCGAGCTTTGGAACTAAATCACGGCGAGCAACGATTACGCCAAGTGAAGCAGCATACATCTTATGCGCAGAAGTGCATAGCGCGTCTACCTCGGTCTTGTGAAGTAGTTCAGAGTTGTGAGCAAATGCCTGGGCGGCATCAAGAATAATCACGCCGCCAGCTTTGTGAACAGCTTTTGTAAGCTCTTTTAGATTTACAAGTTCCCTACCGTCGATATTAGACACAGCATTCACGACAACAAGCGCTTTCGTGAAGTCATATTTCGTAATATCAATAGATCCATCCTCTTCACGCTTCATAATCTCGCGCGGCATATCGTTATGCTCAGCAAAAGACATAGTCGGCAAAAATACCGAGTTATGCTCAATCTCGGACGTCATAACCTTCTCGAATAGCTCTGGCCTAATCTGATTCAAGATCAGATTAATGCCATAGGTGGTATTGAGCGTAAAGGACGTAAAGTATTCCTTATTCTTTAGCCCCAAGAATTTTAAAGCATGAAGGCGCGCGCCCTCAACAATCTCGTCCGTGCGCTTACCCCAAGCGTATTTTACACGTTCACCACAAGAATTATGCTCAGTATAATAACGATTTAATGCTTCAATAACAGGTCGCGGGCGGAGAGACTGACAGGCAGCGTCAAAATAAACATCACCGTCTTTTAAGTAATCAAAATCCTGCATATAAACCTCCTCTTCAAGATTATTATATCATGAAGAAAAGCTTTTGCTTTAGTTGTTATCTTTACGAAGAATCTTTTTCTCAAGCTCAGCGCGCTCTACGCGGCGTTCGAGCCAGTTCAAAGCAACTACAACCATGCCGCTAATTAGCAAGAGACCAAAAAGACCCGCAATTACCCAAAGGATATTTACGCTCGACAAGAATGAGCTAGTAAAAGCACTGATCGCAGTTTCCATATAGTGTTTGTATTATACCAGTTTTATGACTAAAATTCAAATTTTTACCCCTGTTAGGGCATTCTAACAAATATTATATAACAAAAAATATCCCCCGAGTGGAGGATATTTTTTATTTTAGCTACTAGGCTTCTACGCTAGAGACTTCAGCTTCTTCGATTTCTTCAGCTTCTTCATCTTCTGGGAGCGCAGCTGCGCCGGTACCTACAGGGATCTTGCGACCAATGATTACGTTCTCCTTTAGACCCTTGAGGTGGTCAACACGACCAGAGATTGCGGAGCTAATAAGAACGCGTGTCGTATCCTGGAAGGATGCAGCAGACAAGAAGGAATCAGAGTAGATAGAGACCTTCGAGATACCAAGTAGGAGCTGAGAGAATTCAGCTGGCTGCTTACCTTCTGCCTGAACCTTATTGTTCTCACGAACAACAGCGGCCTTGCTGACGATATCACCAGTAACGAATTCAGTATCGCCTGCGTCTTCGATCATTACGCGAGAGAACATCTGGCGAATAATGATTTCGAGGTGCTTTGCGGAGATTTCATGACCCTGAGCAGCATAGATTGCGAGGATATCATTCAAGATATAGCGCTCGGTTTCTTCTACGCCCTTGTACTTCATGAGATCTTGTAGGTTCAAAGAACCTTCAGATAGGCGATCACCTGGTTCAACATGGTCACCAGCGTGGACAGCTACACCGTAATCGTTTGGTACAGAAACCTTCATTGGAGAACCAGCGTTTGCAACGAGTACAATGCTATCCTCTGTAAGTTCTGCTACGCCATCAAATGGAGCAACGATTGGTTCAGCACCCTTAGCCTTGCTTGCAATAACAGCACCAACCTTAACAGTTGCGCCATCTTTAACCTTAGCCTTGCGGCCTTCAAGCTTGAAGCTCTGAGACTTACCAGCTTCTGGAGTGACCTGAATAATGTTAAAGTTACCTTCTTCCCAAACATCGACAGTACCAGCAATAGTTGCAATGTATGCCATACCCTTTGGCGTACGAGCTTCGAGAAGCTCCTCAACGCGTGGAAGACCGCGAGAGATAGCGCCGGAACCTGCAACACCGCTAGAGTGCTTAGTATCGAGGGTTAGCTGCGTACCAGGCTCACCGATGGACTGAGCGGCGATAACACCAACTGGTTCGTGATATGCTACTGGCTCGCGGGTTGCCATGTCGATACCGTAAGCATCGCGTGGAACACCTTCGTTGCAGCTTGTTGTAAGAACGCTCTTAATCTTGACGCTTTCGATTTCGTCATCTTCAGCCATCTGCTTTGCGACATCAAGGCTGATAAGTTCGCCTTCCTGAATACCATACTTAGAAATGTTTTCTGCAGCATAGCGACCAAAGATACGAGCAGCGAAGTCGATACCGGTATATTCGCTTTCCCACTTGTGGATTGCGAAGCCTGGATCTTCTGCTTCTTCTTCGACAGTGAAGACATCCTGAGACACATCGACGAGACGGCGGGTTAGATAACCGGAGTCTGCAGTACGTAGAGCGGTAGAGACCTGACCCTGACGTGCACCACGAGTTGCGATGAAGGATTCGAGTGTGTTCAAGCCCTTCTTGTAGCTAGACTTAACTGGAAGCTCAATCTCACGGTTGAAGACGTCGACCATGATACCGATTGTAGCGGAAGCAAGCTTAATGTTACCTGCGGAACCACGAGCACCAGAGTTGGTCATAATTGTAATGTTGGTATCGTGAGCATCAAGATCGTCTTTTACGAGCTTGGAGACTTCATCATCTGTCTTTCTCCAGGAAGCGACAGTCAAGCGATAGCGCTCATCCTCGGTAATAAGACCTTCATCAAACTGCTGTGAAATCTGAGCAGCGCGGCCTTCACCTTCGGCAATCTTCTCTTCTACGCCATCGAAGTCTGGATAGTCGTCCTTAGAGACGGAAATACCAGCAATAGTTTCATACTTGAAGGATAGATCCTTGATAGCATCGGCTGCTTCGACAGCAACATCTGCACCGAACTGATCCATGATGTTTGCCATAACCTGAGACAAATGCTTCTTGTTCTGAACACCGTTATCGTATGGATATTCCTTTGGAAGAATCTCGTTGAAGAAGACGCGACCAAGAGTCGTATCACGCTTTTCGCCTTTCGTATGAACACGGATTGGGCTCTGAAGCTGGATAATACCCATATCGTAAGCAAGTTCTGCTTCGTATACGCTCGTAAAGGCGCGGATTTCACCCTGTGCGGATGGTTTTTCGTAAGTTAGGTAGTAGCTACCAAGAACGACGTCCTGTGTAATAGATAGAACTGGAGCACCATCGGCAGGTTTCAAGAGGTTGCGGCCAGCTGCCATCAATTCCTTAGCTTCGCGCTGTGCAGAGCTGGAAAGTGGTAGGTGGACAGCCATCTGGTCACCATCGTAGTCGGCGTTGAAACCGTTAGCTACGAGTGGGTGAAGCTGGATTGCTTTACCATCGACAAGTTTTGGCTGGAAAGCCTGAACAGATAGACGGTGTAGAGATGGAGCGCGGTTAAGAAGAACGTATTTGCCTTCAATAACTTCATCAAGAGCATCCCAAACAACTGTTTCGCCAGCGTCAATTAGGCGTGTAGCGGAGCGGATGTTTGTAGCATGTTCGTGCTTGATAAGCCAGCTAATTACGAATGGCTTAAAGAGCTCGAGTGCCATCTGCTTTGGAAGACCACACTGATGAATACGTAGTTCTGGACCTACAACGATTACGGAGCGGCCAGAGTAGTCAACACGCTTACCAAGAAGATTCTGGCGGAAGCGACCCTGCTTACCCTTTAGAAGATCGGATAGACTCTTGAGCTTGCGGCGACCATTCTGGGAGTTAGCGGTACGACCACCACGAGAAGCGTTGTTATCGATCAATGCATCAACAGCTTCCTGAAGCATGCGCTTTTCGTTGCGGCAGATAACTTCTGGAGCGTTGAGGTCGATAAGTTTCTTCAAGCGGTTGTTACGGTTGATAACACGGCGATAAAGATCGTTCAAATCTGATGTAGCAAAGCGGCCACCAGCTAGAGAAATCATTGGGCGTAGATCTGGTGGAATGACAGGAATGACATTCATTACTAGATCGGTTGGCTTGATGCCAGCAGATAGCATACCTTCAAGAACCTTTAGGCGCTTCATGATGCGCTTCTGCTTTGTACCCTTGGATTCGTCAGCTTCCTGATGTAGCTGGTCGACGAGAGCTGGAAGATCGACTTCCTTCAAAAGCTTTTCGATTGCGCTTGCACCCATCTCGACAGTAATGAGATCGACGTATTCATCATCAAGATCGCGGTAATCTGCTTCGTTGATGATTGCGCCCTTCTTGAAGCTTGTAAGGATAGATTTCTTGCTCTGATAATCTGCTTCAAGATCATCAAGTTCCTTAGCCTGATCAGCTGCTAGCTTCTCAAGGTTTGCACCCTTGACCTTAGATTCCTTTGCGTAGCGAGCGTTAATAGCCTGCTTGGCAACGTCGGTCTGAGCTTCGAGATCCTCAAGGCGCTTCTGAATTTCTTCGTCATCAGCCTCGATGATTAGGTAAGCTGCAAAGTAAACAACTTTTTCAATACTCTTAACGGTTAGGTCAAGAAGTAGGCTAAGTGCGCTTGGAGTACCATGCATAAACCAAATGTGTGCAACTGGTGCAGCAAGTGCGATGTGGCCCATGCGCTCGCGGCGAGTGATACTCTTTGTGACAAGGTTACCTTCCTTATCTACAGCTGCTTCGCGAGAGCGGACACCTTTTAGCTTTGGATCGTTTGGATTAATATCTTTTACTGGTCCAAAGATACGTTCGCAGAACAAACCATCACGTTCTGGTTTCTGCGTACGATAGTTAATAGTTTCTGGTTTCGTAACTTCGCCGTAGCTCCAGTTCAGGATATCTTCCTGGCTAGCCACCGACAGGCGAATCGAATCAAAATCGTTTGCGCTGATAAAATTATCTGCCCAAGCCATTATAGGTCCTCCCCTTCTTCATAATCATCATTTGTTTCAGACATTTCCTCCGGCTCATCTTCGATGAAGTCGCCATTTTCGTCTGTTTCGCCAACACTAATACCCATTTCTGCAGCTTCGTCTGCTTCTTCAGCAGCTAGCTCTTCGTGACGAGCATAGATTGCAGCATCGTCGTTTTCGCTCTGGACGCGGCGTGTAGTCTTTTCGATTACGTGATCTGCGTCTTTTGCGTCACCGTTATCAAGAAGATCAACCTTGAGGCCAAGACCCTGAAGTTCCTTAACCAAGACGTTAAAGCCTTCTGGAAGCTTTGGACCTTCGATTTCTTCGTCCTTAATAATAGATTCATAAGCCTTTGCACGACCGAAGACGTCATCAGACTTAATTGTGAGCATTTCCTGAAGTGTAGATGCAGCACCATAAGCTTCGAGTGTCCATACCTCCATCTCACCAAAGCGCTGACCACCGTTCTGAGCCTTACCACCAAGTGGCTGCTGGGTAACCATTGTGTATGGACCAGTAGAACGAGCGTGAATCTTGTCTGCTACCATGTGGTGTAGCTTGAGCATATACATGACACCGACAGTAATGCGTTCCTCGAATGGTTCGCCAGTCTGGCCATCGTAAAGCTTGACACGACCATCACGTTCAATACCAGCCTTGTTGAGCTGTTCAGAGATGGTTTCATCTGTTACGGAGTTGAAGGATGGAGTTGTAACGTTGTAACCGAGTGCGCGAGCTGCCATACCAAGGTGAGTTTCATATAGCTGACCGAGGTTCATACGGCTTGGTACGCCCATTGGGTTAAGAACTACATCAACTGGAGTACCGTCTTCCATAAATGGCATATCTTCTACAGGAAGAATGCGAGCGACAACACCCTTGTTACCGTAGCGACCAGCAATCTTATCACCAACGCTAATCTTGCGCATTTCAGCAACATAGATCTTGATCTGCATCAAAACGCCAGATTTGAGTTCATCACCGTTTTCGCGAGTGAAGATCTTAACACCGACAACTTTACCAGTATCAGAACCATTCATGCGAACGGAAGTATCACGGACATCCTTAGCCTTTTCGCCGAAGATTGCGCGAAGGAGGCGTTCCTCAGAGCTGAGTTCCTGTTCACCCTTTGGTGTAATCTTACCAACGAGAACATCGCCGTTGCGAACTTCGGAACCGATCATTACGATACCGTCTTCACCAAGGTGGCGAAGAGTTGCTTCGGAGACGTTAGGAATATCACGAGTAACCTGTTCTGGACCAAGCTTAGTTTCGCGAACCTCTACATCGTAGTCGCGAATATTGATACTTGTAAGAGTATCGTCTTCGACTAGGCGGCGAGAGATAACGATAGCGTCATCCATGTTGAAACCATGCCATGGCATGAAGGCAACAAGCATATTCTTACCAAGTGCGAGCTCACCATGATCGATGGAAGCACCCTCGATAAGAACATCGCCCTTCTTAACTTTCTGACCACGTTCAACAACACAGTGCTCGTCATAACAACGATCATCGTTTGTCTTTTCGAAGTGAGTTAGTGGGTAGCTCTTGGTTTCTTTGCCATATTTAACTTCAACAACGGTAGAATCTGCCTTTGTGACAGTACCATCAGCTTCAGCAAAGACAACCTGAGATAGATTCTTTACGACCTCTGCGTCGATACCAGTAGATACACGAGCAGCTTCAGTCTTGATTAGTGGAACTGCCTGTTTCTGCATAGCGCAGGCCATGAGAGAGCGGTCAACACGAGACTTTTCTACGAATGGAATCATAGAAGCGGCAACACCAAGAATCTCCTTATGTGCGGCATCCATGTGAGTAACTTCGGCAGCTTCAACCTGGGTTGGCTGTAGAGCTTTACGAGCAGATACGTACTGATCGACGAAACGGCCATCTTTGTCTAGCTTTGCGCTAGTGTCAGCAATAACCATCTTTTCTTCTTCAGCAGCATCAACATAAACTACTTCGTCAGTAACCTTACCGTTCTTAACGACACGATATGGAGCTTCGAGGAAGCCATATTCATTAATCTTTGCATAAGTTGCAATGTTAAGCACGAGACCGACGTTCTGACCTTCTGGAGTCTCAACGGTACAAATACGACCATAGTGAGTTGGGTGCGTATCGCGTACTTCAAGACCAGCGCGTTCACGAGTAAGACCACCAGGACCCATACTGGATAGACGGCGCTTGTGAGAAAGCTCTGCGAATGGGTTGGTATCGTTCATAAGCTGGCTTAGCTGTGAGCTGGAGAAGAATTCCTTAACTGCAGCAACGACTGGGCGAGAGTTGACAAGTTGCGAAGGAGTAACTGTCGATGGATCGCTCATAGACATACGGTCCAAGATGTTGCGCTGCAAGCGAAGCATACCTAGGCGGAACTGGCGTTGAACAAGCTCACCAACGAGTTTGACGCGGCGGTTTGCTAGGGAGTCGATATCGTCTTCTGGATCCTGAGTATTATTGAGACGAATGATTTCGCTAATAATAGCAATAAGGTCATTCATCTGAAGAGTACGGAACTCTGGTTCATTTGGAGTATCAAAACCTAGGCGCTGATTGATTTTGTAACGGCCAACACGGCTGTAATCGTAGCGCTTGTAATCCCAGAAAGTCTTCTTGATAAGCTCGCGTGCGTTCTCAACAGTAGCAAGATCGCCTGGGCGAAGACGCTTGAAGATCTCAAGAAGAGCTGAGCTCTGGCTGTCGGATGGATCTTTTTCTAGTGTGTTCTCGATGTAATGGACTTCACCATTATCAATTTCTTTGAAATCCTTAACGATTTCACTCTTTTTGCGGCCTAGGGCACGAAGAAGAGTTGTTACTGGGACCTTCTTGCGGCGGTCAATCTTGACATAGATTACGCCCTTAGTATCGGTCTCAAATTCTAGCCATGCACCACGGCCAGGAATGATTTTGGCACCATAATATTTCTTTAGGCCAACTTTATCTGCCTGGAAGAAAACACCAGCAGAACGAATTAGCTGAGAAACAATAACACGTTCGGTACCTTTAATAACAAAGCTAGCGCGGTCGGTCATCCATGGATAGTCACCAAAATAGATGTCCTGCTCTTTTACTTCGCCAGTAACTTTGTTCTGGAGCTCAACATTAACATGTAGAGCAGCTTCGTAGGTAGTAAGATTATCTTTTGCTTCGCGATCAGTTTCTACTGGATCCTTGAAGTAATAATCTTTGAAGCTAAGACTAAACTTAGTTCCGGTGTAGTCTTCGATAGGATTCAACTCCTCAAAAACTTCCCGAAGCCCGTAGTCTACGAACTCTTTCCAGGATTTTGTTTGATGTTCGATTAGGTTTGGTATTGGAAGAACTTGGTCGCCTTCGGTGAAACTCACGCGGCCACCACTCTTTGCAGTTTTTACTTCTGCCACATTCCCTCGCATTTATTTAGTGTTTGATATCTTTCTTGGCGCGAAGATTACCGCCCCGAGCCCTGCACTAATCTTGCCAGGACTTGCATAAAAATAACTCGGAGCACACTACTTCTTGGTAAGATTTTACAGTATTTTTTTACATACTTCAAGTAGATTTTGGCCGCTCTGTGGCTTGAAAGTTCGCGAATTAAGCATTAGAATTTAATTAGTTAATTGATGGGAGAGATATGGGTTTTGCTGTCTTTATAGCAAGTATCATGGTGGTGCTGATTACCATATATTTAAATCAGCGAAGCAATAATGGACAATCGGGTATTATTGCAGAATTATTCGATCGAGCCAAGAATTCTTTGACCCTTAGGAGAAATGCTAATAGTACCCAGGCGCAGCTTTCTCCGGAAGAGGCTCAGCTGAAGTCAAAATATAGGTCTTTGAATATATTTCTATATATAGGCTCATTCATTTTTATTTCTGCTGTTACGGCCTATCTTTCTAGCATCGACACAATGCTTGTTCCGCCAACCGTTATTACTATTACATTATTAACGGCGCTAGCAAGCATCTTAATGTATAAATATGTCAATTTCTTAAAGCCGGCAGCAATAGCATTCAATATCTCTGCTCTTATAATGTTCTTGTTCTGGTGGCCATCTCTCGACGCCTATGATATTTCCGTCGCAAGTTCCAGTCTCATAATCTTTGCAAGTATTACTTTTGTTTCACTGATTTCCGCTATCATATTCAATGATTCCAAGTATTGGAACTGCGTTTTTGCGTTCTTTGGCTTCCTAATTACGTCAATCATCACCTTCTTTGAAGATCTCGATGATGGACTCAGGATCGAGCCTGCATTACTTATTCTTACCATCATCTTCTCGCTGCTTTCGACTCTATTAATATACCTCTGGAAGAGCAAAGCTCTCTTTGTTCCGCAATCGATGCGCCGTAGCGTAATGAACTTCGCTTTCATCTACCAGATTGTTCCTTTGGTTATGATTCCTAGCTTCCTAGCGGCTTCGCATTTTACTGCCACTACTGCCATCTGCTTCCTATTCTTTAACTATGTCTTCTCGAAGTTTATCGGAAAAGAAAAAGCATCCATCCCAGTGCTTCGCGCACTCGCCCAGGTTGCCGCAATTGTTATATCGATAGATATTTGCGCAACGTGCGAACCATACCGCGACCAAACAAACGTAATTTCCGTCGTTGTTCTTGCTTCGTCGCTTATCCAGTGCATCATCTCCGGAATAATGTTGGTCGCAAACAAAGACGAGCATAACCGCACGCTGGAACGCTCAGTTATTTGTCTTTCCGCAGTAGCTAGCTCATTTGTTGCCTACAAATATTTCGACAACGTAATGAAGTGGGTTGGCTCATATAGTAGCTTCGACCTAACTTTGGGCGGAATATCGCTAACCCTATGTAGCCTCGTCGGCATCGCAATGTTCTTCTTGGATAAGTCAAGTTTATGGCTTAGCCCTACCGTGTTATTTATTGTATCGTTCTTTAACCTTCGCAGCAGCGATGTTGGACTTGCGCCTATTTTCATTATCGCCTTCTCGGTCCTTTGCTTCCTTGCGCCATTCATTTACTTCACGAATCACAAGAAAGACAAGCAGGAAGCTCTATTTGGCGTAGTTGGACTACTTCTAGCTCTTTGTTTATCCAATTTCATGATTCAGGCAAGCATCGATCAACAAAATGCATTTTTCCTTATCCCTACAGGCATGAGCTTGATTTCGTTAATGATTTTGGCATGCATCACTAATGAGCTAACCGTTATCAAGCTGATGTTCTACCAGCTAGCAATCATGCTTCTTCATACCGCAGCAACGTTTGAGAAAAACACATCCGTCATGCTTTCATTCCTTGCCGCAGAAGCAATTCCAATCGCAATGCTCGCACACGGTTCTCTAAATACAATTACAAAGAAAGAAACAACGCCAAATGCTTTGTTAATTACGGCGTATGTATTGTTTGAGCTCATTTATTTCCCAAACATGGTCGACGCGAGCTATGAGAATGGCGGACTAGCCGTAGTGGCACTTGTAGGCGTTTTGGTAAACTTAGGCGTATTAATTGTAGGCATGATGCGCAAATGGAAAGTTTTGCAAGGTTTCGCAATCGCCACTATCTTGTTGCAGCTACTATCTATTACTGGCAGCAACACCGCGCTTTGGTTCATTATTCTCGGTCTAATCATTATCGTGGCGGTAATTATTGGCTTCTACAGACTAGCAAACAAAGACAATAGCCAGGCGCCAGCCCAGCCACAAGATCCAAACCAGAATCAGCCACAGGCTTAAAACAAAAAATACTCCTCGAATTACGGGGAGTATTTTTATGTTTCAGAAATCCAAGACCCTAAAAACCACCCATTGGGTAGGTGGGTGGTTTTTAAGCATATAAGCTCTCAACTTTATGTATATGTAAAGCTGACCTCGCAGTTAGCTTAATGCTCGTTGTTGTTAAGCATTAACAGTATTATATATCAAGATCGTCCAAGTCTGCAAGTTCTTGACGCGTCTTTTTTGCAAGTTCGCTGGTTTCCTCTGCAGCTTCTTCATCGCTTGCAAAGCTGTCATCGGCAGCAGTATCGTCTGCCTTTTCTTTGCCTTCGAAACCATCGTTGTTTATAATCTTTAGGTTGTAGCGAGCATCGTTCTTTGTGCCAAGAGCACGGAGCAATGTACGGATGCTTTGTGCGGTTGCACCACGGCGACCAATAATGCGACCTACATCTTCAGGATCAACTTCCAAGCTTAGCAATACACCTTTTTCGTCGATTGTGCGGTCGATCTTAACTTTGTCTGGATTGTTGACGAGGGTCTTTACGATATACTCGACAAATTGCTGGTCTATAGTAGCCATAGGTTCTCCATTAAATTTTAGTTTTTATAAGGATATTATATATGGTTTTGCTTAAAAATGTGAGTCTACTCTTTATTTCTTGCGATGGTACACCTTATGCGATTTTTCTTTTGAGTTCTTTTCGCTATAGTAAACTCTATGTTCGCCTTTATTTGAGCCCTTACATTTATCTAAAATATAACGGACTAGCCCAAGAATAAATATTGCAGCCGCAACAACAAAGATTGGCCACATAAAGATTAGCGGAAACATAAAAGCAAATCCAAACGCATCCATGCCGAAGCTTGGCTTCTGATTTCCAAAGAACGGAACCGTAATGCCACCGAACGCACTCATCGTAGCGTAAGCAAGTAATAGTACGAACGGTGTCGCACCTATAATCATCAATGTTTTGGCTGGAGTTTTTGTTTTTTCTTTAAATACTTCTGGTTGTGCCATATGCTTTTATTTTAGCATTTAGACTGTTATGTTAGTCGCTCGGTGTTATTTTGTCACAAAAAAATATGCTCCGTTTCGTGGAGCATATTCTTCGAACTTATTAAGCCTCAGCTGGAGCTTCTTCAGCTTCTTCTTTTGGCTGGTTCTTGCGTAGCTTGTCTGCGTGCTTTGCAGTAGCATGCTTTTCACCAGCTTTCTTGTACCATTTTGGCATCTTGATACCTTCGGCTTCAAGGATGCGAGCAACACGAGTGCTTGGCTGGGCGCCGTTGTTCAAATATTTCTGAGCGGCTTCCTTATCCAAAGTGGTTGCTTTTGTATGTGGGTTGTAGCTGCCGACCTGAGCAACAATACGACCCGAAAGAGGGTGGCGTTGCGCTTCTTGGACGACTATTCGATAAAGCGGCAAAGCTTTACGACCATTACGCTGTAAGCGAATCGCGAGCATTAATCTCTCCTAATAATTAATAATATTCTTATATTATATCAAATTTTGGCCGATTTTTCAAGAGAAACAGATAAAGGCAAAAATAACCGCCACTCATGACGGTTATTTTATTATTTTGCCCATTTATATGGTTTTCGTTCTGGAATAATTGGCTGAGCTGCACTCGGATGAGTTTTGCGGTATTTCCTAATAGTTTCAGCAGCCGCATTCACCTGAGCTTCCTGTTTACTATGGCCTACGCCAGTAGCTTTTAGATGCTCGCCGATATATACACCAAGCGTGAAGAGTTTATCGTGATCTGGACCTTCTTCCTTCATGACGCGATAGATTGGAGTAACTCCATCAATCTTCTGCGCAAGTTCCTGAAGATGAGATTTTGGATCGCGCCAGCTTTCTTCGTTCAAAATCTTATCGATAGCTGGAACGAGGCTGTTTTTATAGATAAACTTCTCCGCCTCTTCATAACCTTTATCTTCGTAGATTGCGCCGATAATAGCTTCATAGCAGTCTGCCAAGATAACGTGACGAGCGCGCTCGGAGCCATTCTTTTCACCCTTACTGAGGCGGACTAGTGGATTATATCCAAGTCTTTCGCCTGCAGCAGCGTTAGCTTCCGTATTAACAAGTGCGGCACGCCAGCTAGTCATAATACCTTCTGGCTGGTCAAACGAGTGAAATAGGAAGTCCGATACAACGAGCTCTAGGACGGCATCGCCCAAGAATTCTAGACGCTCGTTGTGAATGACTGTAGTTTTCTTATGTTCGTTTACATAGGAACGGTGCGTAAGTGCGGTAACTAATAGGTCGATATTTGAAAATTGGATTCCCAGTTTTTCCTTAGCGAAACTTTTGTATTCATCTAAGCTACTTTTGTCCATCAAATTCTCCGTTACGAATTTTGCGTTTTGCGATAAGCATCAGCTTTTCAATATCCGCATATTCGATCGCGTCAAGCGCTTCACTAAAGCTAAACCAACGGATACCATTCATCCATTTTTCCTTGGTTGGCCTTTCGTTCTTGTCCATGGACTCAACGAGATATACCTGAGTTGTCATAAGAACAAGTTTTTCGGCGCGGCGATATTTGAAATGAATCTTACCAAGCCAGCACAATACTTCGACATCCTTTAGGCCAGATTCTTCACCAATTTCGCGAACTGCAGTTACTTTCGCAGTTTCTCCTGGTTCAATATGACCCTTTGGAATCGTCCAACGGTTTTTGCTATCTTGGATTAAAAGAATTTCAATATCTTTACCATCAGTGGTTGGGCGAAAAACAATGCCGCCAGCGGTTGGTTCGCGTACGATTTCACGAATTTCTGGTTTTTTACGAAAAACTACTTGGCGTAGTTTTGAAAAGCTAGGTTCTTTGTATCTTTTTGTTGGCAAAGCCTCCGGAACTTTATATCCGTTGCGCTTTGCTGGTACGTTTCTTTGAGCCGAACTTCTGCCGGCCCTAGAGCCGTTTTTAGCTTTAGGCTTCGCCTGATTCTTTCTTGGAATCTGCTGATTCAGACGACGCTTCAGCTGCTTCTTTTGGTTCTGCATTCGGTTTTTCCTCTCCCCCCATGTTACGATATGCCGTACCCAATACGCCATTGATAAACTTCGAAGAGTTATCCGATCCGAATGCCTTTGCGAGTTCTACTGCTTCATTAATAGCAACTTTTGGTGGAACTTGCTTTGCACGGCGCGTAAGCTCAAAAAGGCCAATCCTAAGCACATTACGGTCTACAGACGAAATGCTAGCGATTGGCCATTCAGGCGCCATAGGCTGGAGCTCTTTATCAAGAGCTTCGGACTCACTTAAAACACCCCTAGCGAGGTCATGAACGAATTCGACGTCACCGAGGGCTTTGGCGTAGGGTTCGATATTCTTTGCGACAATACTATCCATATCGACGTTTTTATCGCCGGCTTTAGTTCGGAATTCCCACTCATATAAACTCTGCAACACGATAATGCGGCCGAGATGTCGATTACTTGCCACTTTAGATTACCTCCCTTTTTATTTTGTCTTTTTAGCTTCTTTTTTGCATGCGCATGGCTTAGAGCCACAAGCTTTGCAGGCTTTTAGTTTTAGATTTGGTGTAGATTTTGCGGTCTCAAAAGCTTTAACTGGAGAGTGCTTGTTGACACTACGAGCAAGCTTCAAACGCAAATGGCTACGGCGTAGACCAGTCTTTCTTGGGCTACTTTGCTTTTTTGGTTCAGGCATGTAAAAATGCTCCTTTTTTCCTTAATAATAGATTACTTGGTATATATTTTACTATAATTAGATGTTTTTATCAAGGGAGAGCTTTATAATATTTTGGCTTTTTGTGCGGGTTCTGCATATGCTTACTTAGTGTATAATAATAAGCATGAGAATAAAAAAGGCGAAGTTTCGCGTCAAGTTGGGAATCTGTTGTGTTATTGCCCTCGTCTGTGCTGGCGGCGTGCTTTATTCTGGATACAAGATTATTACTTGGCTAATTGATTCCATGAACACAAAGGTCGTAGCTCAAGAAGCTACCGAAGCAGCCAATGTTACCGAAGTCGAAGACGACGAAAACACCGAGGTTATAGAGTCAGACGACGCACCAGAATCGCCTTATTGGAAGTTCTTAAACATGAGCCTTCTCGATGTAGATCTTAACGAGCTACGCAAGACCAACCCAGATGTTGTTGGCTGGATCAAAGTTGGCGGCACGAATATTAATTATCCATTCATGCAGACCAGCGATAATGAATATTATCTAACTCATTCGCTAGACAAAAGTTATAACAGCGCCGGTTGGGTGTTCGCAGATTATAGATTAAGACTAGATAATACCGACAGAAATACTATTATCTATGCACATGGTCGCTATGACGGAACAATGTTTGGCACACTTCGCACCGCGGAGACAAATGGTTGGCTAAATAATACAGACAACTACGTCGTTCGCACCGTTACTGACAAAGAAACGTCTATGTGGCAGGTCTTTAGTACTTATCATCTACCAACTACTTCGGACTATATCCGCACTTCGTTTGCAAACGATACAGATTTCCAAAACTTTGTAAACATGCTTAAGGCTCGTAGTTCACACGATTTCCAAACTACCGTCAGTAGCAGCGAT
>JAUMYE010000073.1 GCA_030528815.1 Candidatus Saccharimonadota bacterium
TGAAAATCTACTAAAGACACAAAAGGCTTTGGCTTATGCCGAGATTGAGAGAGATAGTTCTCGGCATAGCGGCCAAAGAAGGTCAAAAATAAATTGTGTTTTATACACACCCACAAATTATCTCGAGTGTTTGTTGCCCCGGTCAAAAGGCATAAAAAAGTTTAAATTTATCGGTCAAAATAAATTTAGAGAGAGATTTTTTGTTCTAAAAAGATATCGGTCAAAATAAATTTTTAGAGGTTACCAAGTTTATCGGTCAAAATAAAATGGTACTAAAAAGGCTGTGCTCTTACGAGCGATTAGCGAAAGTTTACTTTAACTTTCTCTGCGCGGGACCTGTTGGTCACCATGATCTTTGCCATATGGCTCCTTTGTTTTTGTTTTTGTTATTACGATAGCGCCTTATTTACGAGCCACAGGCAACTATCAAGACCTAAATCTTCTCAGCCACCCTTAGCTTCGCACTTCTAGCGCGAGGATTGTAAACTAACTCATCATCCGCAGCAATAACCGGCTTCTTAGTCAAAACCTTTAGCTCCGATTCAAGACCAAAGCTACTTTCTTCCTTAAAGAAGTCTTTTACTAGACGATCTTCCAAGCTATGAAAAGATATAATACCTACTCTTCCGCCTTTATTTAAAAGCTTAGGAAGCAGAGGTAAAGTCCTTTCAATTTCACCAAGTTCGTCATTTACAGCAATTCTAATGGCTTGAAAAACCCTAGTTGCTGGATGTGTATGTGAATATGGCGACTTAGACTTAATAAGTTCAGCAAGCTCAGTAGTCGTATTAATCGGACGATTAAAGACGATTTCTCGCGCCAAAAGCTTAGCCCTACCAGGCTTTTCTTCTCCATAGCGCTCAAAAATATCGGCTATCTTCTTCTCGCTCCAATGATTCACAATTTCCCATGCATCCAAATCCTGAGATTCGTCCATACGCATGTCTAGCCGTGCATCTTTAGTAAACGAAAAACCTCGCTCAACATTGTCTAGCTGCGGCGAAGAAACTCCGAAATCCGCCAGTATTAAATCAAATGTCCTTTTATTCTCCACAAAGCGTAGCGCAGTGCTATAAAAATCATCATGCACGATTTCCGGCTTCACCTTTTGGTACTTCGCATTGAGGTAATCGATTGCATTTTGATCCCGATCATTCAAGACCGAGTCTTTATAATTCTGCGTTACTTCCAAAATTTTATCAGCATGACCAGCATAGCCAGCGGTTAAGTCTAGATAACTTTCGCCAGGCTTTGGTCCTAGATACTCCAAAACATCGGATAATAACACCGGAATATGAATTTCTTCCATTCCTTCATTATACATTTGCTCAAACCTGGGTATCAAGAAATTTCAGGTTTTTGTGTTTTTTGTTTTTTGTTTTATTCCTAAACACTTGTATAAGTTAACCAAAATCTGAACCGCGTATAGCAGATCACAACGATTTTGGCGTTGAGAGACTTAATTTGTGTGTGAGGTGAGATATATTTGTATTGGGAGGTGTGTATTTTGAGATGTGCTTATTGAATTCTGTTTCGCGAATTCCAATCGCGCCCAAAACTCCTTGATATCCAGATTCGAGCGATGTTAAATTGCCCAAAAATATCGAAGAAATTAATGATTTTTTCGCAAGCGAATCACTTCGCAGGTGCCGCCGCGCAGGCATTTGACTTCAATGTTTCTCTTCATAGTAGTTATGCCAGTTTTAATTTTTCTTTATTTTTGTTTTAGTGGTTTTTGTTGTTTTTATTTTTGCTTTCCACTTGAAATAAGTATAAGCAATTTTTTGAAACTTTGCAAGTACTTTTGACCAAATTCGTATAAGTATTTTTTACAACCCATACTTAGTGTAGTGTGTAAAACTTTGGCACTATATATAGAGTTCAAACAAAAATAGCCCGTTTATATGGGCTATTCCGATTCTTTCTTTCTATTCTTACGGCTATTCGCGGCCGCTACAATAATTCTCTTAGGATTATCATGGATAAGATCAGTCAGATAATTATCATCCTTTACAATCTTATCGAGCTTTGCGATTGCTTTGGAATAATATCCATCAGTTCTAATCTTGTGAATATCCGAGCCAAAGGCAAAGACATAGCGCTTCTTGAGCATCTTCTTCAAGGTCTTCTTGGCCTCACGACCGTACTGACCCATAAGTGTTCCATAATTGCACTGGAAGCGGATTCCCATATCCACTAGTCTCTCAATCAAAGTAAAATCTTTCTGGAAGCTAGTATAGCGTTCTGGATGAGCCAAGATAACCTTGTACTTCCTATTCATGAAATTCAAGATATCTTCATAATCTTCAAACTCACCACTCATCGGAAGCTCAATCAAAAGATAACGAGAATTGGCAAGACCGCAAATCTGTTTCTTCTTTAGCAAAACATCGAGATCTTCGTCGATATACAACTCATTACCAATATATAGCGGCGTGCGAGGATCCTCTTCCTTAAGAAGATTCAAAAGTTGCCTGTTCTCTTTTAGTGGACTAACCGAATCCGTATCTGGGATATAGTGAGGTGTACAAATAATTGCTTCAGCGCCCTCACTCCTTAGCTGAGCAATAAGAATCTTGGAATCGGCAATATTTTTGGCACCGTCATCAATTCCCGGCAAAATATGCGAGTGAATATCTATAAAACTATAGTCACGATTCTTATTGTTAGCTAACATTTTTTGGAATTAATCTTTAAGCAAGTCTTTTTCTTTTGTTACCAGGAAGCACAGCGGCAGCTTTCTTTACGACGCTTTTTGGCTGCTCTTCGGCTTCTTCGTAATAGTTGTAATAATAGTTCGAGCCCTTTGAATGGCGAATCGCGTTAACAATAATGCCAGCAAATGGAGCTTCAACCTTCTTGAGGTCATCAAGTACAGTCATCAAATCTGCACGGTTAGTCTTGCCGTTCCAGCAAACAACAGAAACAGCATCGACGAGCTTAGAAGCGACAATAGAATCTGCTAGGCCACCACATGGAGCACCATCAAGGATCACAATATCGAACTTCTTCTTAAGTTTCTTCATAACTTCTTCGGCACGCACAGAACCCAAAAGCTCGCTTGGGTTTGGTGGGCATGTACCACGAGTAATTACGCTTAGACCCTTAACACTAGTCTTTTTGATGTATTTCTTTAGGGATTCTTCATCATTGCCATCAAGAAGCATATCAGAGAAACCACTCTTGTTCTTTAGGCAGAAAATACGATGCAAGCGGCCCTTGCGAAGATCGCAGTCAACAAGTAGTACCTTGTGACCAGCCAAAGCATAGGCGCTAGCTAGGTTAGAAGAAACAAAGCTCTTACCCTCGGATGGATTAACGGAAGTAATAAGAAGGCTCTTCATGCCCTTATCGATGGAAGAAAAGCTAAGGTTTGCACGAAGATTACGGATACTTTCGGAAGTACCAGCTTTTGGTAGATTTACAACAAGAAGTTCGCTGCCACTCTTTTTCATGTTGGCATCAGTTTTTGCGATTTTACCAATAATTGGGGTGTTGAGTTCTTTTTCGAGATTTTTGGAATATTTGACCGTATCGTCAAAGTAGAAGATAAGGAATGCAACTGCAGTTACGCCGAACACGCCGATGAAAGCGGCAATTGCCATATCACGCATTGTTGTATTATTGCTCTGAGCATCAGATACGATTGCAGTATCCCACTGCTTAACGTTCTTCTGGCCAAACTTCTCTTCTACAACGCCTTCAAAGACATGAGCAATCTCATTAGCGAGAATCATTGCGCGTTCAGGATTCTTGTCTTCGACGGAAATCTGCAAAATCTCAGTATCTTCAATATTCTTGACGCTGATCTTGCTCTTTAGATTGTCGTAATTAAGCTCATCAAGGCCCATATTAGCCAAAACGGCCATACGTTCCTTAATTTCGGCATTCTCTGCACCAGAAACATAACCTTCGCAGGCATGCTTATCGTCTCTACAAGCCTTTAGGCCTTCAATCGTACGATCAATCACAGTACGATTCTTAACAAGCTCGCTATAAGTCGTAACGAGCTTCTGGTTCAAGTTGACTGTAGTCAAATCTTCCTGAACCGTTCTTGCGCTATTACCACTGTTCAAAACAACAGTTGTCGAGCTCTTGTAAAGTTTTGTTTTTATATTCAAATCGTAGAACGAAATTGCGCTAACGAGCACAAAGACGACTACAAGCATCATCCAAACGTATTTTCGGAGATACTTCAAAAATTCCTTTAGGTCAATCTCTTCCATCAAAAATCCCAAAAATTAATAAATAATCCTTATTATTATATCAATTTTCAGGGTAAAAGTCAAGGTTTAGAGAATGATTCTTCCCTGTTATTTCGACAAAACAATCAACTATTCGACACTCATAGATTCGTCAATTTTTGCCTTTGCAGCATTGACGGTATTTTCGTCAGGAATCATAACATAAAGCTTCTGTGCGCCCATGCTATAAGTTGGAAGCATTGCACCAGAACCATCAACAGAAATGCGCTCCACTTCCCAGCCCTGCAAGGTACTG
>JAUMYE010000074.1 GCA_030528815.1 Candidatus Saccharimonadota bacterium
CGAGTATTTCTCTGGCTGCGCTGCAATGCTGGCAATGCGATGAAGACCATCAAGAAGATAAGGCCTGCGATGGCAAGAACAAGCACGACCTCGATAATCGTGAAGCCCTTTTTGCTGTTTTTATTCGTCATAGCTTTATATAACTCCTTTTAAAAGCTTATGTTTATCTTTAATTATTTTAGCATAAATATGCAAAGTGTAAGCGTCATATATCGGCGCCTGGCTGTTATTAAAATATGTTACTGATTGTCGCCGCAGTAGACAGAATTGCCCTCAAGCATATAAAGGATAGCGATTTCTCGTTCGCCGTGTCCGCCTTCAATGGTGTTTTCTTCTTCGGAACACTTGGCGTTGATATAGTATTTAATCTCATGTTCTGCACCAGCTTTGCCGAAAACGGCGTTGACGCCATAAACTGTGGTTGTTGAGCCGGTAGAAGGTCCGTATTTCCACTCTACGATACTGTATGGAGTACCATCAGGGTCGCAGAACTGTTCACCGTCGCAAGCAGGATTAGAGTTGCCAATCTGGTCTGCTTCTTGTGTTTTAGCTCCGACATAACTTTGGACGAATCTAGTGATTTCGGCGTTAGTTTTTGGCATTTTGCCGTTATTGTTCGTCTGATAATCATTGAAGGCAGAAAGAATACGAGCCATATCCTGCCTTCTTCGTGTATTCCTCTGGCTGCGCTGCAATGCTGGCAATGCAATGAATACCATCAAGAAGATAAGACCTGCGATAGCAAGGACCAAGACGACTTCGATGATCGTGAAGCCTTTTTTGTTGTTTTTATTTGTCATAGCTTTTATATAACTCCTTTTAAAAAGCTTATGTTTATCTATGATAATTCTAACATAATCTATTGTTCTGTAAAGTATAGATTATTTGGCAGTCTCAGCCTTCTCGCGAACGTGGTTTCTATGGATATCGCGAATAAGCTCCCAGAGCTTGCCAACGGCGTGTGTAATAAGGAATAGGATTCCTGGGCAGGCGATAATCAGGATGGATGTCATGATCCAACCCGCGAGGCTTAGGCGCTCGATGCTAAATAGAGTTGGCAAGAATGCTGTGCAGAGAATCAAACAAATCAAACAGCCGAAGATAATGAAGGATTTATATGGGTTGAGTGGCTTAATAATTGAATAGATGTAGGCAAAGCCGACGGCTGCGACGACTAGGGTTGCGCTTGTAGAAATATCTTCGCTGCTGAGGCCTAAGATGCTGCCAATAACCAAAGTTGAGGCAATCATGAAAACATCGGTCAAGCCGCCAGGAACGGCCTTTCTTAGGATATTCTCGACAAAGTTACCATGAATCAAATCACTGTTTGGTGCCTGAGATAATAGGAAGGCTGGAATACCAATCGTGAAGGTACTAATAAGTGAAATCTGGCTTGGAACTAGTGGATATTTAACAGAGAAGCACATCGCAAGAATCGAGGTTAGGAGTGAGAACACGTTCTTTACCAAGAACAAGCTGCCAGAACGTTCGAGGTTGTTTACGACGCGTCGACCTTCCATTACGACCTCTGGCATGCGTGAGAAATCCGACTCTAGTAAAACTACCTGTGCGGCCTGAGCGGCAGCGTCGCTGCCAGATGCCATAGCGACAGAACAATCTGCATCGCGAAGAGCCAAAACATCGTTTACACCATCACCCGTCATTGCAACAGTAAACTTCTGCTTCTGTAGGCTCTTTACGAACTTGCGCTTCTGATCTGGTGTAACGCGGCCAAACACGACATATTCTTGCATGGCAGCGTCAATAGCCTCATCTGTGGTTAAAGTAGAGGCATCGATGTAATGTTCGGCACCGTCAATTCCGGCCTTCTTCGCAATTTCGGAAACAGTAATCGGATTATCGCCGGAAATAACCTTAATATTGACGCCTTGCTCCTTGAAGAACTTGAAAGTCTCTACGGCGTTCTCGCGGATAGGGTTAATGAGCAGAACTAAGCCAATCGGGTGAAACTCCTTCGTCAAAGCCTTGCCGTTCAAAATTCCATCGTACTTACCAAAAATTAAGACACGCTCACCCTTGCGGCTGTGCTTCTCGATCTTGCTCTTATATTTAGCGTAGTTATCTTTAAGAATAAACTCTGGCGCGCCAATTACATAAGCGCCGTCTTCGAAGCTGACACCACTGTATTTAAACTCGGAAGAAAAGGCCTGAACGCTCTTGGCTTTGCGGCCAGTTGGTAGATTAAAGAAGCTCTTGAGTGCTGTCATAGTGATATTATCGGAATCTTGTGCATAGGCAAAATCGCTGAGGAGCTCCTTCATGTCATTAGCTTTGAAATGCTCGGTATCAAGCACCTCGATATCGGAAACCTCCATATCGTTACTCGTGATCGTACCAGTCTTATCGACGCAAAGAACATTTACGCGCGCAAGCGTCTCGATACTCTTCATGTCATGAAGAAGAACTTTCTTTTTGCCGAGCCTCATTGCGCTAAGAGCTAAAGCGACACTAGCGAGAAGGAAAAGACCTTCTGGAATCATGCCAATAATCGCCGCAATAACAGAACGCACGCTTTCGAAACTGCTGAGCTGCTTTACGAAATAGCTCTGTGTAAAGAGAATGATTGCAATCGGAATAATTGCGACACCGGCAATGCGGACAATCTTGTTAAGCGAGCGGATAATCTCGGACTGCTCGCGCTTGTTTGTGTGTTTTGCCTGCAAAGTAAGCTGGTTAATATAGCTTTCTGCGCCGACCTTTGTAAGTCTTGCAAAACATTTGCCGGATACAATAAAGCTTCCGGACATTAGCTCGGAATCAATGGTCTTGTTAATTTCGTCAGATTCACCAGTAAGCAAAGCTTCATTAACGGAAACGTTGCCATCAACAACAACGGCATCGGCCACAATCTGGTCTCCGGCCTTAAACATGACAATATCGTCTTTGACTAGTGTTTCAGCATCGACACGAAGGAGCTTCTTGTCACGAACAACTCTGGCTGTCGGAGCATTCATAATCATAAGATGATCAAGCACAATCTTGGCGCGGATTTCCTGGAAGATACCGATGAAAGTGTTTGCTAAGATAATTGGCAAGAATGTCAAATCCCTATAAGAACCTACCGAGATAAGCACCAAGGCGATAATAATAAATACAAAGTTAAAATATGTAAAAACGTTGCTCGCGACAATCTGCGGAACAGTCTTTGAAGGCGGTTGAACGGCTTTGTTTACGAGACCCGCACGAACGCGTTCGCGGACCTCTTTTGAAGTAAGACCTGAAAAAGGAATTATATTCTCAGGATTACTATTTTGTTTATTTTTGTCCATTTATATTCTTAGTTTACCTTATTTTAAGCATAAAAGATAGACGCTGCGAACGAGCGAGAATTGGCATAGTCATATATAATATACTTATGCTTAAGTCTTTTTATGACGCAGAAATTGAAGAGATTTTTGAGTCGCTAAAGACATCCAAAAAGGGTTTAAATTCGAAAGAGGCAGATGAGCGCCTGAAGAAATATGGCCGTAATGTTCTCCCGAGGAAGAAAAAAGACGGCTTAATTAAGATTTTCTTCCGTGAATTCTTGGACCCATTAGTTTTGCTACTTTTTGTCGCGATTATCGCCTCGCTTGTTGCGGGCGAAATTATTGATGCTTTTGTAATCCTTGGCATTATCTTAGTTGACGTAATCCTGGGCGTTTATCAGGAAAACCGCGCCAACAAAACCGCCGAAGCTCTAGAAAAGCTGATTCGTGTTAATACGAATACACTCCGAAATAATAGCGTCCTGCCGCTTGATGCAGAATTATTAGTGCCTGGTGACATCGTGATGTTAGAATCTGGCGATAAAATCCCGGCTGATCTCCGCCTTATCGAAGTCCATAATTTCTCTGTAGATGAATCTATTTTGACTGGCGAAAGCCTCGCGGTCGTAAAAGATCCAGCAGTTTTGGAAGAGAATATCGAATCTCTGTCAGATAGAATTAATCTGGCTTATTCTGGTACGACTGTTGTAAGTGGTAGGGCGACTGCAGTTGTCATAAAAACCGGTCTCGAGACCGAGCTTGGTAAAATCGCGGATAGCTTTAATAATGCCGTCGATGAGAAGACGCCGCTATCTCTAAGAGTAAACAAGCTCTCGAAACAGATTACTATTATGGTGCTTGTTGTGGCCATTGTTACGGCTGCGCTCCTGATTTATAAACGAGTTCCATATACCGAGATTCTGATTACGGTCATTGCCTTTGCGGTCTCTGCGATGCCAGAAGGCTTACCGCTCGCGCTCACGATGGCACTCACGATTGCTTCAAATCGCATGGCAAAGCAAAATGTCATTGTGCGAAAACTTAAAGCCGCTGAATCTCTCGGCAGCTGCACGGTGATTGCTTCGGATAAAACTGGCACGCTTACTATGAACCAGCAGACCGCCAAAAAGATTGTTCTGCCAAACGGCAAACACTACGAAGTAACTGGTTCTGGCTATGATTTGAACGGCGAGGTGAAGGGCGAATCGATGAAGTAT
>JAUMYE010000075.1 GCA_030528815.1 Candidatus Saccharimonadota bacterium
GAACATGCTTCGTATATAACGAATAAATGGGGCGGCGCCAGAACATGCTTAAATTTGTAAAATACCAAAAGTATGATATGATATCACCTATGGACAGAAATGTCCAAATCTTTTTTCAAAAGGGGTGCACCTTATGGAACTTACTATATCTAAGCAATATCCTTTTAATTTCGTGGCGCTTGCGCTCGAAACGATGGGGATTTCCTTCGATGAGCGGAGCCTGGCGAAGTTCGATGCGTACGAAGTGGATGCTTTTCTGAAAGACCGCTGCGGACGTAGCTCGAGCGAGAAAGAAGCGATCGAATGGTTTACGAGCGACAAAGCAACTCCTCCCAAGGAGAGCTACAAAGAAAGTCTCGTTGCGACCATTTCGGCCTTCTCGTATAAATACTACAATGGCCAATTTGGCCTGGTTTCGCTCGCCGATTTCGATAACCTGGCGATGAGCTGGGTGCAGGTCAAGAAGCTTGTCGCAAAGATTGATTCTCTCAAAGATGATACTCGTGCGCTTCCGCTTCTGTTCTCGGTTCGTGAGGAAATGGGGGTATTTCTGGCAAATTCGGGATACTATATCGCAAATCATTGCAGGCTTGAGGACGAGAATACCGAAAACCATCCGATCAACTACACTCGTCTGGATAGTTGCGGCTGTCAGATTCTTGCCGAACACGGCATTAATACGGTCGGCGATTTGACCCGCGTAACGGCGGACTATCTCTTGAACATCAAGGGTTTCGGAGAAAGACGCCTCGAACGTGTGCGTGATAGCTTGAAGGAGCTGAAAGTTCATCTGCTCGGTGAATAATAGGGATAATTGCTTAGGGGTAAGCAAAAAAGGCGGCTATAAAAGGCCGCCTTTTCTCATGATTTCAAAACAAGTGAAAGGCCCCGACTATTGCCGGGGCCTTAAATTGTGTAGCTATTCTGGGTGGGGACATTATCGATAGATACGATTGGAATCGGGATCTACGACGAGATTTGCCACTGGCGCGCGATATACAGGATAGAAACTCCATCCACGAACAAACACGTGGTATTCACTGCAGCTGGCGGCTACGGCCGAGTGCCGTAGGTATCGAACTTCGGACGAGAGCGCGAGAAGTGGCGCGGTCGTAGTAGTCTCGATGGTGAGGTGTTTTGCTGTCCATGAACAAAAGTGGTCGTTTATTTCACATATCTCCTGTGAAAAAGAATAGTTGCGAATAGCTACATGGGGCTAAATGTCCAGACGCACCGAATTATGCGTCACGAATATAAATATATAGATAATACGGTAAAAATGCAAGCATAAGCAAAAACAGAGCTTTTAACGGCTCTGTTTTATTAACTTAATTATCTGTTTCTACTTCCTTTGAAGCGGCTTTCTTCTTCTCGGCGATTTCGTCTAGGCGTTCCCTCATGTCGCGAAGCGCGTTCATATAGTATAGGAATGCGTCATAAGGCGAATCGTATGGCGAGAAGTAGGCATGAACGTCACCATCGTTGAAATACTTCGTACACATGTAGTATGGATGATCGCTTGTCTGTAAACGGCGCCAATCTTCTAGCATATGTGCGTCTCCAGATTCTAGAACGTCTTGCTTGATTCCGTAAACGGCCTGCATTGCTTCGTGCTGCATCGAGTTGCCTAGCCATGCAGAAAGGTCGCGTTCGGTATCTGCCCAAGTAACGGTCCAAGGCATAGATAGTTCGGCTTTTGGCTCGTCGCTATCACAAGCTTCGCTAACGGTTAGGAAACTGTTATTCTCGTCCTTTAGCCAGCTATAAACTAGATGCTCAAAGAACTTAAAGATGCCGGTATCTTCCCAAATGTTTTCACCGAAGGTCTCGAAGTCCATGAATAGGTTAATGAGTGGACCATTGAGTGTTGCAACTTCAAGCCAGCTCTGGTATTTCTCGACGGTTAGTGGCCATTCTTTCCAGTGCTTATCTGAGAAGCGGAACGCAATATCGTCGGAAAGGCGGTAATTCTTGAGAAGTAGTCTGGTATTCTTGCAACCAGCTGGGCGGTATACAAAGTTTGGACTACGCCATTCTAGAACCTTGTCCCAACCTTCTGCAAGAAGGCCCTTCATGCCAAAATCGTCTGCCCACTTGGCAAGATCGTCATTGTAGGAAAGCTCGGTGTTGCGGAAAACCTGCGTATCGACGCCAAAGAGTTCCTTGATAATCTTCTGGTGCTTTACGACCTGTTCTTCAAACTCTTGCTTATCGAAGAAGAAAGCGAGAGAGTGGTAATAAGTCTCGGCAACGATTTCAACGCGACCGGTTTTGCAGATTCTCTGCAAAGTTTCGATTACGTCAGGTGCCCAAAATTGAGCCTGTTCGATAAAGGTACCGGTAATAGATAGAGAAACCTTAAAACCAGGATAATTATTCAAACATTTCTCGAGGATGGCGAGCATTGGGCGATAGGATTTGTCTGCAACTTTCTTGAAAATGCGCTCGTTATTTGTACCCGCGTACCAATCTTTTTCCGTCCAATAATCATGGTCATGACCAACAGAAAAAATACTATAATGCTTTAGCCTGTATGGCTGGTGCATATGTAGATATAGTACGATTGATCGCATTAAGTATTACCTCTAAAACCTGTTTCTTTTATGTTTGTTAACTTCATCATACACGCTGATACACTTTTGCGCAACGTCGTCCCAAGAGATACGACCGTATTCGCGTTTGATACCATCACGCAAAGTATTGATTAGCGCAGGGCTTTCAGCAATGTTTACGAGTGCGCCTGCAAGCTTGTCTTCGTCCCAGAAATCATACTGAACAATCGAACGTAGAACTTCGCCAACACCAGATTGCTTTGTAATAACAAGAGCGTTGCCGTGGTGTGCCGCTTCGAGTGCGGTAAGACCAAATGGTTCGGATACAGAGCTCATGACGAAAACGTCGGAAATGCTATAAATATCACGAAGCTGTTTGCCACGAATGAAGCCAGTAAAGATAACGTTCCTAGAGATACCAAGATCGGCGGACATGCGCATCAAATCTTCTTTTTGCTCGCCATCGCCTGCAAAGAGGAAGACCATCTTTGGATGAAGCTTAATGGCGCGAGCAGCTGCACGCATGAAGTGGAAAAGACCTTTCTGGAGTGTGAAGCGACCAACGGTAGAGACAACTGTATAGCCTTTCTTCTTGAGAGATTCAAGGTATTGGTAGCTAGAACTGTCGTACTTGTATAGATCCTGTGGTGCTTCGAAGCCATTGTAAACGACATCAATCTTGTCGGCTGGAATGCCATATTTCTCAATAATAATATTCTTTGTGGTCTGGCTGACGGCAAGGATCTTATCTGCAGTAATTAGACCCTGATACTCGATTTCGTGAATGAGTGGGTTGCCGCCATTAGCGCCACCGCGGTCGAACTCTGTAGCGTGAACGTGGGCAACAAGCGGAACGCCAAAATTCTTCTTGGCAAGAATACCTGCCTCATAGGTTAGCCAGTCGTGTGCGTGGACTAGGTCTGGCTTGAATTCCATCAAATAGCGCTCAACAAATTCACAATAAGTGTGCTGAACGTCACGGATGGACATTAATTCTTTGGTTTTGACATTCTTAAAGCGCTTTTCCTCGATAAGTTTGCTTTCGTAAGCGCTGCCGCCGTAGCGGAAAAGTGGGTCAATGTGCAATGCAGAAAGCACATTAACACCTTTAAGATGATGCTCAGCTTCGTAAGGGACAACAAAATCAATGTCGGCGCCATATTTGGCGAGCGACTCTGACAGGTGTAAGCAAGCTACTCCTAATCCGCCGCTGTTATGGGGAGGGAGTTCCCATCCGAGCATCAAAATTTTCATCTACTTATTAGTATAACACTATTTTTGAAAGCACAAGCGAAAAGCGCGCATGACTTTTCACGAAATTGTTTATCTTATCTGGTATATAATATATCTTAGCAAAAGGAGGAAGTTATGTCGGAAAAATCCCAGAAAAATACAAAGAAAAAGACCGAGAAAAAAGCTGAAAAAGTTGAAATTATTGATGTCGTAAGAGCCACCGAAGAACCAGAAGAATCGGAGTTTAGCTTCCGCTGGTACCACTTCGCAGCATTAGGCGCGGTTGCTGTTTTGATGGTTGTTGCTGGCTCGGTACTACTTCATCGCTATGATCCTTCGCTAATTGGCAGCAGCCGCATGCTTCGCATTTCTTATGGCTGCACAGAAGGGGATATTAAGGATTCTTTCCGTTATTTTGGTATCAATGATGAGGATTTGTTTATGGCAAATTCCAAGGATATTAAGCGCGTATATAATGCCGACGAGGCGGTTTTGGAGCTCGTTCGCATTGATGGCAAGCCAAGCATCAAGGTAAAACAAGACGGCGAATGGGTGGATGACCAGATAGAATTTGGCGAAGATGGAACTTATGTTTTGGATTCAAATGCCGAGTGTAAGCCTGGAATAAAAATTCAGTTGAGCATCTAAAAAAGAGCCTCCGTAATTGGAGGTTCTTTTTTGCTATAGAGCAAA
>JAUMYE010000076.1 GCA_030528815.1 Candidatus Saccharimonadota bacterium
GAACGTCTGGTTTGGCGATATTGGCGTCAACCATATTTCAGCTGTCGCGGTTCTAATCTTCTCAATCATAGCCTCACTAATCGTGGCATATATTCTCAAGAAAAAAGGAATGTTATAATTTAATTATCATGGCTGAAGAAATAATTAAAGCAAAGAAAATAGAAGTAAAATCTAAAAAGTCCACGCCACTTTACGTCACTCTCATCATTGATGCCGTAATGCTAGTCATTGGTGTTTGTATGTGTATCTGGGCAGACAAGGTCGTCGACACAATCGTCAAGGCAATTGGTGCCGTCTGTGTCGTCTACGCAGTATTTAATCTTGTTCAGTATCTCCGCACAGAGAACCGCAGCAACAAAGATTTACCGCTCCTTATCACAGCAATCGCTCTAGCAATCGCAGGCGTCTTCCTAATCGTCCAAAGCGGTCTCGTAAACAGCATCGTAACAATCATCATTGGCGCACTTATTACGCTAATCAGCATCTTCCACTTGCAAGATGCACTTAACATGAAGGGAAAGAGCAGCAAATACAGCTACGCGCTCATCACTTCAGTTATCGGCCTAGTTTGTGGCGTTTGCTGTATGTTTGGTCTAATCCTTGCACAAGGAATCCCAATCATCCTTATCGGCATCGCTCTAATCATCTTTGCCGCTTCAGACATCTTTGGCGCAATCTCGCTAAAACTTAAATAATACTAATACCTCCAGCAATAAACTGGAGGTATTTTTAAACAAAAAAGACCGGCCTCATAATGGGGCCGGCTTTAATTACAAATGAAGTTTTTCAGCTTGATATTAGTCCGGACAATACTCAGGGTTTCCGTTTCCGTAGAAGTGGTTTCTCCAACCATCTCCATAAAACATGTCATAACCGCTACTCAGGTATCTTTCACCACCAAACAACCAGTTGTAAACCTGGTCGTAGGCCACCTGATAATGATCCTCCCTGTAAACCTTGTTGGGATAATATGCAAACTGTGCGGGCTTGGTAAGATTCTCGGCAATGGTATTGGGCCACTTCGAAGAATCCACTCTATTCAGCACCGTCCAGATTACGCATGCCTGCTGGACATAACTACAATCGCCACCTTCTTGTGCGACAGTCTTGGCGAGCATAATTATTTCCTCTTCGCTCACGTAATCATAAACTGAACCCTCCACAGGTGCAGGAGATTCCTCAGTAGCTTCGGTTTCTTCTACCTCAACTTCGTAAGTTTCCTCCTCATCAGTAGCAATCTCCCTTGCGATGGGCACTGCTATAGCAGGTTCAATTTCGGTCGGTTCTGAAGACCAAGTTTCTTCCACAGAAGTAACAGTCGTGGTTGTAGTTGCGGTAGTAGTCGTAGTTTCTGTAGTAGTCACAGCCGTCGTTGCGATCGACATGGCCGGAACTTCCGCAGTAAACAAAGCCTCGAGATTGGCTCTTCTCGACATTGCCGCACCTATCATTTTCTCTGTCTCAACGGTATAAGCGCCGAGAGGAGAAGCCACGTTGTAATCCATATCGCCAGACGAATAATTAGCCACGCTAGTAGCTTTGACTTCGTCGTTAGGAACACTTAATGCGCTAGCAGTCAAAGTAAGACTCAGGCCCATTGTCAGTGCTGCGGCAAGACCGATAGCAGGAGCGCCTTCTTTTTTCAGGGCGCGTCTCAGCTTCATGCGAGTCAGCCTCATAGCAATACGGACTCTTCTGTGGGTTGTTGAATGCTTCATTTTAAAGTACCTCCAGATGGAATATATTTTGTTACTCAAGAGAGCAACTTGTCTATTCTAGCACAAATTTTGATTTTTGTCAAGATGCTTAAGATAATTCAAATTCTTTCGAGTAATAATTATTATTCGCCATATAGCAATTTGCTTGCAAAATCCGCAAGCAATGTCAGGTGAGCCATTAACGTTCAGGTGTAATTGCTTGCAAAAATCGCAAGTAAATTCCTATATTCAAAAAAGTAAGCTAGTCAAAAAACATCCCGCCTAACGGGATGTCCTTATTCGCCACAAGCGTGCAATTCTTCAGAATCTTCGCTGTTTTCGGCTTCTTCCGAAGCGAGAACTTTTTCGAGCTCTTCTTCTGCGCCTTCTGCCGCTTTGTCTTGGTTTTCTTTATTTGGCATAGATATCTACATTATATAACTAAGCCCGAACGCGTCACAACGCCATAGCGACCAGTAAACTCAATCGCTTTTTCAAGAGGAGAGAACCCAATACTGCTCGTATTCTTCATCGCTCCGTCACGGCTAATCGAAAGAGTTATATGCGGAACCACTACCAAGTCGCAAATCTTCTGAAGCTCAGGGTTCTTTGCGGATAGCTCAACCTTCAAGCCCTCATTCTTGCCATTGTTTCCATAGCCAACCACGCGAACTTTAACTTCTTCGCCCAAGAATTCTTCGTGCGCAGATTCAATACCGCCACGGAAAGTCAGAGTAACATGCGGATGACCAGACCAAGCCAAAAGCTTCGGCGGAAAAGCGCCATAAATCTCCTCGCTATTCAAGAAAATGCCAGTATAAATCGGTATCAACATATCTTTATTATATCGATATAATAATCTACATAAAAGCGAGTTAAAATATGGACCAGGTCAGCAAACACATTATCGAATACATCGAAACAGAAATCTTGCCACAATATAACAGTATCGGTGGACATACCGACAAACACATCAGACAGGTTATTGAACGCAGCCTAAACTTCTTTAAACAGGCGCCAGAGCTAAATATCGACATGGTTTACATCATTGCCGCCTATCACGATTTGGGCCGCCTTGTAGACAACGAAACACACAACCTAGAATCCGCCAAGCTTCTTCGCAAAGACAAATTCATCAAAGAACATTTCACTGACGAAGAAATAAATATCATGGCGGAAGCCGTCGAAGATCATCGCGCTTCACTTGGCAGAGAACCACGCAGTATTTATGGCAAGCTCGTTTCCTCCGCAGACCGCAACACTAGCCTCGAAGAAACGCTTAGTCGATCCTTTGACTATACCAGCCATATCAATCCAGACATGACAGAAGATGAGATTATCGAAACCGCCCGCAAACACCTTCGCAAGAAATATTCACCAGATGGCTATGCTGCCAAAACTATGTATTTCGAAGATCCAAATTTTACACTTTTCTTAAATAAAACCGAAGAGATCACGCGCGACTCAGAGACTTTCGCCAAAACCATGTGTGAACACAACAAAAAGCGCGGAAAATAACCAACAAAAAGCCGACTTTTGAACAGTCGGCTTTATTTTTAATATTTCTTCATATAAACAGACGAAGCTATAAACAGCAAAACAAGTTCAGCAAGCAGGGCAACGAGCGCAACCGTACTAGCATCATTCTCGTACGTTTCGCTCTTGCTGCTCATATTTACAAATACTACCTCCTCGCCACCAGTATAACTATCTACGCTCGAATACAAACCATTAGTTTCGGAGCCAGAAATCTCACCGCCCTTATAAATCTTAAAATTCTTGTAATCCAGGCTCGAATTACTATAAATCAAAGTCTTAAAAGTCCTATCAGACTTAAATGCAGCAATAACATTACCACTCTGATCCTTGATTACAACAGGAGTATCTGCCGCAATCTGGTCAAAGCTAGCAAAGATAAAATCCTGCTTCGAGCCAGTCGAAATCTGGTCAACCATATTGCCAGTCGCAATCACAGTGCCGCCATTAATATAGGTACCGCCTGTAGAATCTAAACCCGCGTCCATGCTAGTCGGATGCGCAAAGGCGTAAACCGTACCGCCATTAATCGTAAGCTTGCCATTAGAATCAATCGCATCACCTTCGTCAGCATCGGCAGAAACCGAAGCGAGCAGAGAATTAACATCAATCGTCAAATCATTACGCACGGTCGTGTTGCTACTGCTTGCGGTTGTCGTGTTTAGACAGTCGTCCTGAGAATAGATTTCATAATCGCCAGTACCGCCGCTGAAGGCCAAGTTACCCTTAGTCTCAATACCCTCACTGTTCTTGCTCGTAACTTTCAAAAAGCCTTCGCCTTCGAAATACAAATCTATATCCGAGCTAATTGCGCCACTTGCCTTGTAGAAATAAAGCGGATCGCCATCTTGTAAATCTTCATTATCTGCCTGAACGGTCGCAAACAAAACATTCTCAATTTGTTCGCTCGTATAAATACCATAATAGTTCGAATACTTATTGTAATTATCCAAACTATCACCAGAATAATTGCTCTTATAATCATCTAACTTATCCGAGCCGAGCAAGCTAACCTTCTTGAGCTTGCCGCCTTCGAGGATATTCTCGGAGCCAGAAGTAGTTTTGATAGTAACCTTATGATCGGTATAGTTTTTGTCTTTGTTGTAGACAAAAATCGCAGGCGCCTTCTTTGAATCCGTATCTAGGTTTACGCCATTCAGAATAAGATTAATATCACCCTTAATATTATTCGTATTAACGCCAA
>JAUMYE010000077.1 GCA_030528815.1 Candidatus Saccharimonadota bacterium
GGCAATAATGTTTCCGCGATTATTGAGACAAACAACGGAAAGAGTTATCAACTCGTAATCGAAAATGTAGATAAAGAAATAACAATCGTCTTGAAATCTGACGGTAATGAGCTTCTTCATTATGATTCAAGCAAGATAAAAACTGCTTCACGTCACTTCTTGCTGCTCAAGAATTATCTTCCTGCTGAGATTGAACTAGAAGACGGAACTGCTATTGCAATTCGTTTTGCGGGCGGCAAAAAGTTGAATGCAAACGTCGAAAACTGCGCCCTGGAAAAAGATACGGACATGGTGAAAAAGCACATCAATGAATGGATAAAACTGCAAGGGTTTAATCCTGAAGATTTTGAAATTAACGTTATAAAACACTGCGAAAAATAAGCATTGTCTAAGTGATAAAACTGGACTGGATGGTATAATAAGAACATGCCGCGAAGAAAGAACTATGTACGCTCAGCAGTTTCTGCTGCTAATATGAAATTGTCAGTCAAAGCCGCATCATTGGTTCTTGCTTCGTCTACTTTGGTTTCGGCGCTTCTCGGTATTTTCCGCGATCGCTGGCTAAACTCTATGTATTACGACACCTACCCGGAAGGTCTCGATGCTTATACGGCGGCCTTCACGGTTCCAGATTTTTTGTACTTCGTTATTACATCTGGTGCTCTTTCTGTGACATTTATTCCTATTCTTAACGAACGCTTAGTTGCGAAGAATAGAAAATCTGCCTGGGAGCTCAGCTCTAGTACGCTAAACTTCTTGGCGCTTCTTTGCTGTGTTGCTTCGATTTTTATCATGATTTTTGCCGATCCTCTGGTTCGCTATGTTGTTGCCCCGGGTCTTAACGAATCCTCGATGTCACTCGCAATCAACATGATGCGCGTGATCGCAATTAATCCATTTTTATTCTCAATCACTACTGTTCTAAACAGTATGCAACAGGCAGTTGGCCGTTTTGTCTTCTGTGCTGCCGCTCCGGCTCTCTATAACATCGGTATTATTGTTGGTATCCTGAGCTTCACGAAGGGTATTAATATCTTCGGTATTCAAATTTTCGAAGGTGGCATCATGGGCGTCGCAATCGGTGTTGTCTTTGGTGCTTTGCTTCAGCTTATCGTTAGTGTGATTGGCTTGATTGGTCTTGGCTTTGATTATAACTTCAAGATTTCGTGGAAGAACCGCGGTTTTAGGACCGTATTAAAACTCCTTCCAACTCGTTCTCTTGATCAGGGCATCGACTATGTTACTGGTATCGTAAACACCAACCTTGCTTCTCATATGGGTGAGCAGTCGATTCGTGCCTATCAACAGGCTTCGAGTCTCCAACTTATGCCGGTAAACCTAATTGGCGTCGCTATTTCTACCGCCTATTTCTCGAAGCTTAGCGAGGATGCTGCGAAGGGGAAGAGTGGCAAAGATAACTCGGCCTTTATTGAGACTTTCTGTAAGGCACTCCGGTCTATTGTTTGGATTGCGATGCCTATCGCAGTGCTTGTATTCTTTGAACGTGGCTACGTTGTGAACTTCATCAAGAACGGTGGTGATCCAAAGATTGCTAGTGTCTTAGGTTCCTTTGTTTTAGCAATTTTCTGTCAGTCTGTATTTCATATTGCTTCGCGCGGATTCTATGCACGCCAAGATGCAAAAACTCCGTTTATTATTTCCGTTGTCGCCTTCGTATTCTGGCTAATCGTGGTGTTCGCTTTGAATGCTCTTGGCTTTGGTCCAGATGGCTTGGCTTACGCTGTCTCGCTCTCGGCATTATTCGAGGTCACGGTGCTTCTAATCTTTCAGAATAAGGCTCTAGATAAAAAGATCTTCACGCCAAAACTTTGGGGTGCTTTTGCTAGGATGTTGCTCGCCGCAGCTTGTACTGGTGTGGTCTGCTATATTATGACTCGCCTATTACCACTCCGTCAGGCAGATAACTCCTTCCTCGAAACCTTCCCGAAGTTCTGCGTTATCTCTTTTGTAAGTGTTGTAGCTTATGTAATTGTCTGCACTATCCTTCGCCTTGAAGAAGTTAAGCCTGTCTATGCTGGACTGAAGAAAATCCTATTTAGTAACAATATCTTCAAGAGTCAAAAGAAATAAGGAAGATAATAACCCAACAAAAAGCCCGCTTCTAAGAGCGGGGTTTTGTAATCTAATTATTCTTCAGATTTATCTTCGGATTTCTTTTTGAAATCTTCGATTTTGTCTTTGGCTGCGTCTTTGAGCTTTTCTGCTTGCTCGCCAACCTTCTTACCGGCTTCCTGACCTTTCTTGATGGCTTTCTTACCGCCTTCTTTAAGGTCTTTTCTGGTTTCTTTGCCAGATTTTGGAGCTAGTAGTACGCCAGCGATTGCGCCAGCGGCGGCGCCTAGGATTGCGCCAAGAGCGAATTTGCTACCTTTGCCTTTGCAGCTGCAATCGTTGCAGTCACAGTTATCGCAATTACTCATCTTTATCCTCGTTTTCTTTGGAAGACTTGCCTTCCTTAGAGCTTACTTTCTTAGCAGAGTTGCGCTTTTTGCGTGCGCTCTGCTTGTCCATGTAGTTGTCTACAAAATAACGAACTAATCCACCCACTGTTGTAAAATCGCGTACATTCTCCGCGATATCTCCAGCGGTTTCGGCAATATTCTGGCCTTGTAGCATGATTTTCTTAGCTTCTTTTGTAACTCCGATGAGTGCAATAATGAGCACGATTCCGAGAACTAAGAAGATAAATAGGGCTACAGACAAGAATATTACCAATATCCAGGCTGGTGCTTCCATATTACTGGTTTTCCTCCATGCTCATGAATTCCTGGTAAGCCTTGTAGAAGTTTGCTGGATCACCAGTAGTTAGCCATTTGCCCTTGCTCTTTGTAATGATGACGTCGCCGTCCTTGGTTAGGCGGGTGATAGCATCAACTGTCCAGAGCTCGTTGTCTAGGCCGGTATTGCCAGGAACAAGATACTTAAAGATATCTGGTGTAAGTAGGTAACGACCATAGGAAGTTAGATTCGATGGAGAATCTGCTGGAGTTGCTGGCTTTTCGACAATGTGGTCGAGAGTCATCTTTTCCTTGTCTGCTAGAGCAATCATGCCGTACTTCTTCCAGGTTTCTTCTGGCATTTCCTGAGCAGTAATGATTGCCTTTGCTTCTGGATTTGCCTTGTAAGCTTCGAGAAGGGTCTTTACGTCGCCTTCACCGAATACTAGATCGTCGCTATATAGGGCAACGAAAGCCTCGTCTTCGTTTAGATATGGCTTTGCGCTTACGATTGGGGAACCGTTACCGTAAGGAAGGCTCTGGTCCTGCTCGATAACTGTAACGTCTGCCATGTCAAGAACTGCTTTGACGCTTTCGAAGCGATCGGACTTGCCCTGAGAAGCGAGCTGCTTTTCGATCTTTTCTACTGGATTGTTGAAGTAATCTTCGTAGATTGGCTTACCTTCAGGTGTAGCAACGATGATAATTTGCTTAATGCCAGCTGCGACACATTCTTCGACGACGTGCTGCATGATTGGTTTTGGGCCAAGTGGAAGCATAGCTTTTGGCACAGTCTTAGTAATTGGTAGGAAGCGGCTAGCAAAGCCCGCATCTGTAATTACTGCTTTGGTTGGCATTTTGTAGGACATATTTTCTCCTTTTATCTTTACGATAACTTCTTTTGAATTAACTTATTTACGGCGCCAGGGTTTGCCTTGCCCTTTGACTTCTTCATAACTTGTCCCACTAAGAAGCCAATCGCCTTCATTTCGCCGTTTCGGACGTCTTCTGCTGCCTTCTGGCATTCAGGGGCGGCCAAAACTTCGTCAATAATTTGCTCTAGCGCACCCTCGTCGTTTTCCTGCAAGAGATTCATTTCTTTAGCAAGCGCGTGTGGTGTCTTACTAGTGTTTTTCTTATTATACAACTGAATGAAGACTTCTTTACCAGCAGTTGAAGAAAGTTCGCTTTTTTCTACCATTTCGGATAGCTCGGCAAGCTCGGCTGCGGTAGCTAGAGAGAAGTCTTTATCTAGGTTTTCTTCGGCAAGAAGAACACCAGAGAACCAGTGAGCGACGCGTGGCGCAAGCTTGATATTTTCTTCGCAAACTTCAGCTAGACGGCTAGCAAGAAGTGGATAGTTAAGGATTGCTTCACGTTCGCTATTGTCGAGCTTGAGTGGCTCAAACTTTTCGCGATAAAAATCTGGCATTGCTGGCATTTCGCTAGCAACTTTGTCTACGTATTCCTGAGTCAAAACAACTGGTGGAATATCCGGTTCTGGCATATAGCGATAATCTGCTGCGCCTTCCTTGCTGCGCTGG
>JAUMYE010000010.1 GCA_030528815.1 Candidatus Saccharimonadota bacterium
TAAATAACGATGCCGGCATATCTCGATAATTACTAGTCAAAATGCCAATATTGTGGTTTTTATGAGCATAGACGTATATCGCTAGCCCCGCATCTGTCAAACTTGCTTTCTTTGCCTCCTGGCAATACGCGACCCTAAACAGAGCGTTCTCTTTTGCTAGAAATTGCTTTTCCGTATTGCCTACAGGCTCAATACCCAACTCTTCCATAAAACGCATGAAGTTATTACTATGCACGATATCTTTAGCGCCTCTAATAAATTCTTGATATACCGCCTGCGTAGTCAATAAGTCGCAATTAATGTCGTTTAGATAGTTTAGAAACAGATACATAGCATTATCGCGCTCAGATGAAGCGTCTATTAGAGCAGTATTGTCCACCAAAATATAGCCATTCCTAAACCGCTCTAGGCTCTGCTTATCGAAGATTAGATTCTTTGTCATTTTTGGCCGCCGGAATCGAATCTTTAATCTTGTCTATAAGTTCATTTATTTTCTTTTTATCAAACTTTTTATTTTTCTTTTTTCGGGCCACATCCAAATCGACAAAGGTTGGTTCAAGAATAGTCATGCCATTCATTGTATCCTCCATAATTAAATTATATATCAATGAAGAGTACTCTATATGATGGAGTTTTGCAAAACATGTGCTTGTTTTAAGATTACGTGAGTAAAATTGTATTGCATGCGATCATGTCTATATTGTTAGGTTTTACAATTTTTCGGGCAGTTAAATGCGGTCTTACGAAACCACCAGTTGAGTCGCCGAAGAATGCCTTAAGAACTATTTATTTTTAGTCATTAAAAAGAATGAGGAGATTGTGAAATTTTAAGACTACTTGACGTTTTAAAAATAATAGGGCTACAATGAAGACACTACAAGGTACAGCACTGCTGCATAGCGGATCCAAGGCCTTGTTTTTTGTTGAGTTGTTCAGAGATTCCAAACAACTCCGCTATGACAAATTAGTTAATACGCTCAATTCTTTCGCTAGATTTCTGAACAATTACGGAAAGGACAAAAAGCGGAGGCATACTCCACTATCATGCAAACTAAGACCTTTCAGTCAGCCCTATGAGTATAGTTTAGAAAATATCCCAGCAAAACGTCATATAGTCATATTGCGCGCAATATTATTCAGTCAAATCTTTGGCATTTTTATTGTCCAATCTTTTTCATATTCTTTTAATTTATTTTTGTTTTTATCATAGTAGTTTTCTGCTGCTGTTTTAAGGTAATCTACTAGTGCACGAATACTTAGACGATAATGAATATTAATCGTGCTTTCATCGTCGTCTAACATCGTAGAGCCAAAACTATGCGCGTAAATATCGAATTGATTCTTTTCGTCGTCCGCTAGCGTAATGCTATTTATTGTTTTATTTGAACTAATTTTTGTTGTTGCTTCATGAAGTAATGTATTCCGGATATGAAATAATAATTCTCCGTCCGTAGGTACTTTTATCTGCTGATATTTACTATTCTCATCAAGTTTCGGAAGCGCCACTGTGGCTTTTTGGTTAATTATATTGGGAGCGAACGTATCGACCCATTTTATATATCTGGGCCCTGTGCCTTCCTTCGGGTATTCTATTGCTCCAAAAGCATCTGGCAATGTTAGGGTTAGTGCAAGAGCGGCAAGGATAGCATTGTTATCGAGGCAGATATTTATCTCTTTTAAAATTCGATCAAACATGATTTTCGAAATCCGTGTTATTAATTTGTGACTTTTAACAAATTCATAATAGGCTGGCTTTTAAAAATCTTTTTTGCTTCATTTGATTCCAGACTCCCGAGCTCTTGGATTGCTTTGCGCTTATGATTCAATAGAATTTCACAGCAAATACGCAGATATGGATCTGCTGCACTATTCTTTATTTCTGTTATTTCGGATATATCATCGATTGATAGTTTTCCTTTTCTTTTTTTGATTTGCAATTTATTAATTGTGATTATCTGGGAGTCTTTTGTGTCGAGCTCGGCGCAAAGTTTTAGTAGTTTTTCTGATATACCTAAAAATGTCTCGTTTTTGTTTTCGTCAAAAGCTTTTATTAATTCAAGCGCTTGCTGGTTGATAAGGCCGTGATCTTCTTTACTGTAGACGCTGTTTTCAATTAAGCCGTCTATCATTTTCAAATCAAAATTATTTGCTAGGTAAACATTTGATTTTAATGCAAAAAGCGGGTTATTAGTAGAATAACCTTCAGCATTTGTGGCCGTAATTACTACTTCTCCATTCAAAATATTATCAATTGTTACAAAGTTACCCTTACCGTTTTTCGTGGGTATAAAGAAAAGAGCTAGTTTTATATCATAAAAGTTAAAGGTGCCGAATGTTGGTTTTTGAATAGGAACCCGTACTTCTCTATTATTCGAGATATCTTTTAGAATGCCTGCCACCTCAACAGTCTTTTCGGGGTCCCACAAATCAAGATTTGGGTCTTTTAAAACATGCATTTTTATCAATGCTTCATTTAGGCTGTCGAGCAGGCCAATTCTCTTCTTTATTTCATTCTTTCTCTGTTCATCGAAGTGGATTTCAACTTCTTTATCTCCTAACATAAATCTATCAGGACCTATTAGCTTCTGAAGGAATCGAGTATCTTCGATTTGCTTTTTTAGGCCACCATGAATACAATACTCGAATGTATTTTTCGACAAATTAATTTTAAAAGAATCACCAATTAATATACTTTCATCTTCTTGCGACGCATGAAACCGGACAGTCCTTGACTCGGTTTTTTCTATATCAAACACTTTCGCGCCTAATCCTTCAGCCGTAATGTTATCAAGTTTACACTTCACGATTTGCGTTACATTTTTGTTGTCATCAAGATTGTAATAACATTTTTCCTCCTGAAGCCTACTTCTTAGCTCTATAATCGGATTGCTATGTTCCGCTAGAAAGATATACTCTTTGCCCTGATCAAGCGTGCTATTATTGAATGCTAGCTCGGGGGCAGCTTTTTGAAGTCTTCTATTCGCATTAAATACTTCACAAATTCTTTTTAATTCCTCGGATTCTCTGCGCGAGGTTATTTCATTTAGCCTGATGCTTTTTGTCTTATTGTGCTTTGCGATAGCATCTTTAATATATTCGCGCAATTCGTATGGCAAAAGCGAGGCATATTGCACGGTTTGCTTTCCTCGCCAATCATCAACCACTAGCAAAAGCGCTCCATCGTTTTTAAGCATAAATTCGAGATCTGCGACGTCTAAAGGATAGCTGCTCTTAGACTTTCTATTCCTCGTAAAGTTTTCTCTTCCTTTTATTTGAACGTCTACACCAAAAGAAAAATTTTCTTTTTTATTCGTTTCGTCGTTTTTGAAAAAATAAATTTTTCCATCGAGAACTATCTTTTTGTCTTTTTCGTTTATATCATGTTCCGCATTTGAGATGCTATCTACTATATCTCTTATTTTCGTTATCGCTCTTGATTCGATTTTATTTGAGTTTGCCATTATTTATAATAATATTTTTTATTAATTAACCATTCAAGTGTAAGCGTTATGGATGCTATTTTATATAAAGACTGTTATATTTTTTAAACTTCCCTATTTAAGCCAGGGTTGAGAACAATAGTTTTACTGCAGTTAATTCACCAGTGCCGCTCTCAGCAAAAACTACCTCATTCGTTCGTTTTTGCCCATCATCTTTAGCTCAAAAAGTCGAACAGACTATTTTGCATTCTTCATGAGCTCCTTATAGATCTACAATACGGCACTGAACTTGAGTAGATGCCGAGGTTTTTGTTTAGGGATGATAAGTTGAAAAGTATGGATTAGTTAGATAGTATGTCCATTATCAGCAAAGACTTTGAATTAAAAATATCTCCACTGCTAGGCAGAGGAGATATTTTGGAGGATTTACGCCAAAAATCCCTTGAAGCTACTTGCTAGTCTTGCGAACAAGCCCTGCTTCTTTTCGGATTCGGTCTTTTCGATTTTAACGACGGTTGGGTTTGCTGGAAGCTGGAGCTTTTCGCGGAGTTTAGTAGAAGATACTTTCTGAGTATACGAGAAGTAGACCACAGTTGAGCCATATTTCTTGAGCTCTGCTTCGCATTTGCTGAATAGCTCGGAGCCTTTCCAGTCGTCGCCGACAAACATAGCGTCGAACTTGTATTTGTGATAGGCTGCGATTTTGTCTTTATCTATGCAATAGTTTTCTCGTTACACTAAGCCCTTTTTTACTCACCTTACGCACAATACCTTTTTCATAGTCATTGGCACAGAGAGCATAAGCAGTAGCACAGTAAAGCACTACATAGACTCCAGAATATACGAATAACGCCAACTTTCCACTAAAACCAGTAAGGCAAATGAAGATTATCGTAGTACCGAGTGGCAGCATAAAACGAATTGTCATTCCAAGGATATTCTTCCAGAATCTCAAGATATCGAGCTTGATGACGCGCGCATAGTAAATATTCATAATTATCACATTGCAAATTAGCAACGATGCGGCAGTTCCGACAGCGGCACCAGTCGGACCCTTCCATTTAGCCAAGAAAACACTCGCAATAATATTCGCAACCGACATAATACACATCATAATCGTACGGAAGCGGAACTTATTCATTGCTTGCATGATACTGAGACCAAGATTCTGAATAAGCGGAATACAAAGCGGAAGAATTAGGAGTAGAGCCACATAGTAAGCTTCGTCAAAATCAGTGCCCACCCACATGCGAATAAATTCTTTACCAACCAAAACGAGCCCACTTCCCATCAGGAAAACGATATAATACTGAATGCGGCCAACTTTAATAAACTCGTCAGAGATTTCTTTTATATCCGCTTTACGCGCAATCATTTTAGACATTTTAGGAAGTAGAACTCCGCTAACTGCAGTCGACAAGTTGATAAAAAGCTGATTTAGAGTAGATGCCGCCGAATAGATCGATACTGCGGCAGTACCGCAGAACATCCCAAGAATAAACTGGTCTGCACTCCAGTTTATCTTATCCGCAATGACGCCGAGAAAGATAAAGAATGAGTAGGCAAAAACTGTCTTGAAGAGTTTTTTATCGAATCCGAGGAATTTAATTTTAGTTTGTAGTTTTTTACAACAGAAAATGTAATTTGCCAATAGAACACTTATGTTAACTACCGTAATAACAATACAAAGCGCAATTGATTTAAAACCGAGGAATAGAAGTGGAATCATCAATAACGGTTTTACAATCGTATTAATTGTAGCTAATATTTTCTGAAAAACAAACTGCTCTCTTGCGGTAATAATCGAATTATATATACTAAATGCAAAAGTTACGAACAGATTAAACGACAGAATCATGAGCATAATTCGCATCTTACCAAGCTCTTCAGGTGTTAGACTTTCGTTAAAAATATTATTCGTATTGAGCGAAAGAATTAATCCGGCAATTCCTGCAACTATACCAATAATAATATAGATAAGGTGAAACATGCCGTGAAGTTTGCGCTCTTTCTCTAATTCTTTCTTCTCGCGATATTTGGCAGTATAAACAATAATAGCATTACCGAAGCCTAGATCTAACACAGTCAAATAGCCAATAATTGACGAAACTAGCGAAAATAAGCCATATTCACCATTCCCTAATTTGCCAATCAGAAACGGAGTATATAAAAGCTGGATTAGCGCATTGGCGATAATTGTCACATATGATAAGGCGGCGCCGATTTTTCGTTGATTATTTTTCATCTTTGATTTCCAATGACTTCCTAAGGAAGTTAAGCGATTTCTCTTGTTCTTTCTTTATAATTATCTTCGCTTCAGAATAATCACATGCTTGATTCTGTTTTGTGATTTCTTTGCCATTATATTCGCGATTCTTAAGCCTAAAGGTATCGATTAGGTTTTGCAAACGAGTATACATATAATTTTCTTTACCAGTTCGCTTAAAGGCGACAAATGGGCGCTCAAAAATGAAGGAAAAGACACAAGCATGAAACGAGTCTGTGCAGATTAGCTGAGCGTGATGAATTAGATATAAGAATTCCTCTACACCATAGTTGGAGTCACGCTTATCTGAGAAATAAATGGTTTTATATCCTTTTCCTTTTGCGAACTTTCCAATCACCGCTTCGTGGTCACGATTGCCTAGGATGTAACAAAGGACATATTTTTCATCTTCAGCCAAATCTTTTGGTCTCTTCTCGAGAGCTTCGTATTCTGGTTTATCGAGTAGTAAAGTAGGGTCTAAGACGACCTCGATTTTTTTATCTGTAAGTTGTTGCAAAAGTTCTTTTGCGGACTGCTCACGGACGGAGATAGCAAAATAATCCTCAAGCATTGCTCTATAATAATCTTTTTGTTTAGACGTTAGCTCTTCGACCCCCATCGATGCAGCATATGAGATAATCCTATTGTTTGGATTCTTGGTAGGCAAATTATTATACGTCGATATGTAATCTGGGTTCCAAACCTGATCTGAACCCACAATAGCCAACTTATAATTAGTTGTATATTTTTCCCTGCCTATACGTTCTTTAGTAAAGCTATTTATAGCAGAATCTCAGCGGCGTCTTTACCTTCAAAAGATGAACTATCTTTTTAGGAATTGCTTTTTTCCAATTAATTACTGCCTTGTAGCCCATATCACTCATTGCTTTATTCAGTGCAAAAAGCTGTAAGCGATTGCCATAATTAAAATATCCGTTAAGCGTAAAAATGGATATACCTGTTTTTATGCGTTCCATTTCTTCCTGTATGCCTTTCCGATGATTTTTTTCGCTAAAGTTTTAATCTTTCTTTGAATGGAATAATTGAAATCAAACATATATTGAAGCAATAAGCCGTATTCACGAAGCGATAGGGTGCGGCCGCCCTTTATTTTAATTTCAATTATCGAGTAGTCGACGTTCTTTTTTAGATTAGTTGGTACAACTTGTTTTAGATAGTATAACGGCCTAAGCATTCCTTCCGTGAGACTTTTTAGGCTTTTTCGCGTTACGCTCCCTTTTCTTTGATAGTAATTGTACAGAGGTTCTCTAATTATTTTTACGGTTTTTATGTTTTTAAAATAGTTAATGTTAAAAATTAAGTCTTCCAATATTTCGTATTTTTTGTCGAACTTTAGATTATTGTTTGTTATTATTTCTTTTCTATACATCTTATTCCAGACATATCCGCCAACCCCCTCATCGAAAAACAATGCTCCCATGGCGTTTTTTTCGCTTTTATGTTTTGGCAGTTTTTGTTTTTTTGCTTTAGTAATAATATTCATTCCAACTATAGCAATATCATAGTTTTCTAACGCTTTAACTTGTTTTTCTATGAAAGTTGGTTCTATCGTATCGTCAGCATCTACAAATAACACATATTTTCCATGCGCTCCGTCGAGGCCATTATTTCTAGCTTCACTTACGCCTTTGTTTGTTTGCGTAATTACGGTTATATTCTTGTAATCACGAGAGAGCCTTACGGCGACTTCATGAGAATGATCACTCGATCCATCATCGACGATAATGATTTCAATATTGTTATAGGTTTGCTCTATTATGCTTTTTATGCAGCTCGGCAAGTACTTCTCGACATTATACGCAGGAACAATTACTGTAACTAGCCCTCTCATTTGCCATTAATTCTCCGTTTATCTTTTTTGACATTACGAACTTCTTTACTGTTTGAACAATATACGCATGCGAGAATCGGTACTACGCAGCACTGATGCCTAATATATGATCCGAAGTCCGGCTCGAAAATCGCAGAAATCATCATAAAACCAATAATTATGCTCAATGCTATTTTTTCATTCGTGTTAGCCTTATTTATCTTTAACGAAGCAAGCACTATACTTGTTAGCAGTATTTGATAAATTGCAAAAACTGAATATTTTACTCCTTTTACAAATAGCTCGATAGGGAATATTAACCTAAAAAAATCCAAGACATAATTCGCAGAAAAAGTAAGGAAATTACCGTTTCGACCAAACACTTCCATAATCATAGTATTTGCATCCTTGTCACCTAATTCTATTCTCATATCGTTCACTGAACTTCGTGCTGCTATGATTTGTGAATAACCATCAGGTAACACTACAGATGCAATGAATGTTTCTAGTAGAAAAACACTCAAAACTATTAGAATTACCTTAATTGGTTTTATTTTTTTGTCATTCTTGATAAAGAAATAGATAATCGGAACAAGAGTAGCAAGAATCAGGTAATATACTCTGAAATAGATCGATTCAAACACGAATATTCCCGAAATAAGAGCAATTTTGATTTTTATGTCTTTTATTCTGCCAGAATTAATCACTAAAGCACAAATCGCAAATATTAAAATCTGGATAATTTCTTTGCTTAGGTTAAAAACATAGATATTTAGCAAGAATATCGTCGCATATATAAAAATGTACTCTTTTTTCGTAAAAACTCTTTTCGTTTTAAGAAGATAAACAAATAATACTATCGTCGCTATAGAAGACAGCGCTATGCTCCATTGATAGATATTCGATAAACCAAACACATTAATCGCACTAAAGAAGTTTGCAGTAAAACTATAGGATTTATCTGTAAATCGCGATCCATTCATAACGGCAAGAATATGTTCGCTGTCATAGAAGTACTTTTTTGACAAGAAAGAGAATTGCACTATTTTGGCCAATAGGGCTAGCGGAAAGACAAGAAACGCTAGCAATAATTTGTTTTTTGTTATAGTTTTATTTTTCATGTTTATCTCCGGTAGCGATATTTACTACAAACGTTAATGCAAAAGAGCTCAATATAGCCATGATAGTTATTAGTATTATATTTAACGCTGGATTAATATGCGGAATAGCTATCATGTAAACATAGTGCACGATATAAAAGGCATAGGTGTTTTTATCTAGAAAATCAATTACCTTAGTACTCTTATTTATCCGGATTTTTGCCGATAAAACGAGACAGAAAATTGACAACGCTATCGTGGCCTGCGTAACGCTATATATTACTTCGTCGTACACAAAAGAACCATCGCATATCTTTTTAAATATAACCCGTATTAGGATTGATGCTAGCATTAGTATTATGGATACTATTGGCTTAATTCTATTAATCTTTTCTGAATTAAAATACGCGATCATTAAAACTGCTATGTATGCAATTTTTGTTCCTAAGCCAATATGAAACACGCTAAGCGTTATCATTAGCGCAAACAAAATTAATATTGTTTTTAGCGTGTTGTTTTTTATAATTTTTTCTAGTTTTGTTCCATTAATAATCGCAATCAATAAATAACCCAATAAAGCAAAGCTTAAATACCATAAATGCGATAGCGCCTGAAAGCCAAAGTCAATTCCGACGAATCCTTTAAGAAAGCCTTGGAGTGAACATATATAGGAATTACACTTAACTTTAGAGGTATCCCTATAATAAGACCGAAACAAACTATCGAAACGATCCAAATATACACAGGCTTTTGTATCTGAATTATTTTCTTTGATAGCCATTTTCTCCTGTTTTCTATCTTCTTAGTTCCATACAGATAACCCGTAATTATCAAGAAAATAAAGACTGCGCTACTTAGCATTTGTCCTATGGCATTAAAACCATAAAGATTTGCTATATGGCAAAAATAGACCATTACTGTGGCTAATATGCGAATAATTTGTATGTTTTTATTTCTCATATATTGCCTTTATTTGCCTATAGTATGCCCTTGAATTATCGAGTTCTTTTACTCTTTCCAATGCGTTATCTGAATACTTGTGTAAGTTGCTATTGATAGATTTATAAGCTTCCAAAAAATCACTATTAGTTATGCATGTTCTACCGCATTTATCATTTACGATAAATCTTAAGCCGCCAACCCCAGAAACAACAACAGGAAGGCCCAAAGCCATTGACTCTATTACGGCAAGTCCGAACCCCTCCCACTTCGTAGGCAATACAAAAACCTTCGATTGAGCCATGTAGTTGTATGGGTTATTCTGAAAGCCAACCAATTCAATATTTTCGCCTAATCGTTTGTTCTTTATAATCGCTTCGATTTCTTGCCTATATGGCCCCTCACCTACCCATACTGCCTTGATTTTCGGGAAATCTTTTCTCAACTCTTCTACTATCTCACAAAACAAGAATGGATCCTTTGGTTCCTCTAGTCTACCTACGCAGCAAATGTCATATTTTTTATCATTCGGGTCAACAGTAACTTTCTTAACTATTTCTTCAGCAGAAAACGGATTCGAAACACATTCTATCTTGTTTTTAAAACTATTCTTAAGTTTAAATTCTTCGCCAATTACATCCGATACAGTTAGTACCTTCTTGATTTTTCTACCACAGATAGAATACAGGATAGACTGCTTATTAACCCCTTTAATCCACGTCGGATTTGCATGAAGATGTGATATTACTGGAGTTTTTCCTGCAGCAATAGCCGACATACAGCTCGCTCTATAATCATGAGCATGGATAAGAACCGGATTATATTTCTTAATGACTCTCTTAATTTCGGATGGTGTAATGCTTTTAATGAGAGCAAAATCGATATTCTCTTCTTCGAGTTTTTGACGAATAGAGCCATCTTTGGTTACATATATAAAATTATAACTATCGCCTAGATTCTTAATAATTCCAAATGCAACTTTTTCTAATCCCGAAAAAACATTTGAACCCACGACATGCAGAATCGTTGGCTTACTTTTTGCTAGGTAGTAATCCTGAATATCTTTCACGGTCTTTTGTATATCAAACACATTACTGTTTGCGATTTTACGAATCAATTTTTCATTTAGCAGTGTTTTGCAGATATCCTTATAGTCCAACATTACCGCATTGTTATAAATTGTTTCTTTTGTGATGTTATTCGAAAAAATGCACGGAACACCATTAGCTTGCGCTTCGACTCCTACTACCGGCAACCCTTCATACAAACTCGGCAAACAGAATACATCAAAAACCGAATAAAGCTTATTAGTATCACTTCTCTGGCCCAAGAAGAAAACATCTTTTTCTAGGCCTAGGTTCTTCACTTTTTCTTCAATTTCTTCACGAAGTGGACCCTGACCAACTAAGACTAGCTTTGCGTTTTTCTTTTCTTTCTTAACTTCCGCAAAAATATCGATTAAGAATCTATGATTCTTCTGTTCTACGAATCTGCCAATATGTCCAATTACGAAATCGCTATCTTTAATTCCGATTTCTTTGCGAAGTTCCTTTCTTGCTTCTGGATCGTATTTGAACTTCTCAACATCGATAGCGTTATGAATAATCTTCACTTCGCCCTTATCGAAAGTCTTGTTACCAAACAAATATCTACCAGCAAGTTCCGAACAGGCAAAATAATCCGTCGCATATCTCTTACTGAACGGACGCAAAGCATTCTTTAAAAGATTCTTCTTCCATTCCTTTGGATTGCTTGTGCTATGACTATGCGCAATTCTTACTAGCACGCCAGCCTTCTTGGCCGCATAGAGCGGGAAGACACTCAAAGTATTAATATTCGAGTGAACTATTGCGTATTTCTTTTCTTTAAAGAGTTGCTTTAAGAATTTAAGATATTTCGGAAGCTTCTGGTATGGTGGACACAAAATAACCTTGCCTCCGAGTTTTTCGATCTCTTCGTATGGGATATTCGTAGAGTCTTCGTCGCAGATAAAATCAAACCGAACCTTCGTGCGGTCGATATGTCGATAATAGTTCATAATGACAGCTTCAACACCGCCGCCAACCCATTTACCCATAATCTGAGCAACAACAATTGGCTCAGATTTTTCCTGAGCTTTGCGACTAGTTTTCTTGGTCGTTTTTGTAGCTTGCGTCTTGGCCTTTGGCGCTTGCTTTTTCGTATTGCTTCCCATTTTCTCAACAAAAAACACCTAGGCTGGCTCTACCTCCAGCACCAGGCGCAAAATATCTTTTATATGAGTGTTATTTTATAACAAAATGGGGTTTTTGTAAAGTGTACTAGCATGTTTTTAGACAAAGAAAAATCTCCCGCCATTAGCAGGAGATTGATCGAGTCCGCGCCATTACTCGCCGTCTAGCAGCCCATTCTGTTTCAGCGCTTCCATCCAGGTTTTATACCTATAGAGGACCGTACTCGGACTGGGTGAGTTGCCAGAGCGAAGTCGCTTGTACTCATTTCGCGAGGGCGCATGTCCAACCTTATCGGCCACGACCACCAGAGCTTCCCGAATTTCTTCGTCAGAATACTTTTCTTCGAACACTACTCGGTGGTCCTTGGACTTCGCATCATAATCTTCAAAGCCAGCAGCTTTTAGGGCCAGCGGCCAAGAACCGTACCTTATGCGCAGCGTTTTATCGTTCGGCATATCAGGCTCATGATACTTGACATATTCCTTGAGTGACGGAGTATGACCAAGTTTTTCTGCCATGATATGCAGACACTTAGCCACTTCTTCGTCCGAATACCTGCACCCCGTATGGCTACACTTGCAGGCTTTAAGGCCGGCAGCCTTCAGAGCATCAGCCCAAGAGTTGAAGCTATGCGATATTGCTTTTTCGCTAGGCATGTCTTTTGCCCTATTCGCCTTATACTCGCTTTTGGTCGGAGAATGGCCAAGTTTTCTCGCGATTTCTTGCAGAGCTTTTATGATTCGCTCGCGTTCAATCTTGTTCGAATTACGCTCAGGTAGTCCTGCAGCTTCTATGGCATATTCCCACCTGCCACCAAAGCGCTCGGAAACCGTAGTTGAGCAAGCCATATGCGGGCGACGCAAAGCATTATATTCTGGAACGCTTGGCGTATGCCCTACGACACGAGCAATTTCTCGCAGATGCTCCAATATCTCCCCGTCCGTGAGAAAATTTGGGTTTTGTCCCGGTTCCTTCGGGTCGATTCCTGCAGCCACAAGAGCCTCCTTCCAACTACCAAAACGTCTAGTGATAGTATCTGCGGTCGGTTCGGAATCATGGCGATACTTTTCATATTCTCGCCGTAGCGGGCGTCTGCCAAGGATTTTTACTACTCTGCGAAGGCTCGCAAAAATTTCTTCGTCTGAATGTGTTTTGCGTATTGGCAATAATAACACCTCTCTTTCTAAAGAACTTTACGGATTGCGTATGTGTTTATATAGTAACATATTTTGCGGTTTTGTCAATCACGCAAAAAAGAACCCCACCTTTTCGATGGGATTCTTCTTTAAACCTTTTACTCTTCAGATTCGCTCTGCTGCATCATGGTCGTATAAGCATCGCCATAATATAGCTTATAGAATTCTTCTGGATAATCTGGTTCAACCTGCTTTGGAATAAGCATCACGACAAACTTTAGTGGGCTGTTTGCAGGGATCGTGCCGTTATCTGTTTCGCCGTAAGCCAAGACAGATGGAATTGTTAGCTCACGAACGCCGCCAATCTTCATACCAGAGATACCATCTAGCCAACCCTGAATCATACCAGTAGAACCTTCTAGTGGGAACTTTAGGGATGTTGGGCTAGTTTTGCTATCAAAGGAAGAATCAAAGATAGTACCATCAGATAACCAACCGATATAGTAAGCAGAGTAATCTGTATCTTCGTTACCGTCTTCGATCGTTGCGCCGTCGCCAACCTTCAAATCTTTAGTCTTAAGCGAAGTAACATCAGCAGCATTGAAGCTCTTTACGCGATCTTTGTATCCGACAAAATCGTTAAAGTATTTCTCGGAAAGACCCTGTGCCAACTGATTAACCTCTGCGCTATGCTCCTGCATGAGCTCAGTCAATCTCTGTTGCTTCTCTGTCTGAGTCTGCTGCTTTTTCTCGCCGTTCTGATAGTTCAAGACCATGCCAACATAAAGCATAAAAGTTGCCGCAAGCATAAAGACTGCAATCGCGCAGATCACAATACGCTGTTTTGGCGATGTCTTTTTATCGTCATTCTTAATCATGTATTACCTCCGTCGCCCACCGATTAATTAAAATTTAACAGTTTCCAACTCTTTCATTATAGCTTGAATTGCCTCTTTGGCGAGAGTTTTGTTCGCATCAGCGAAGCTGACACGGAAGCTCAAGTTCTTCGTATCCTGACCCTCGGCCTGGTAAATCGAGACTGGTTTTACGCTATAAATCAAATCCTTAGCCTCGAGAACATCCTTTAGAGCTTTCTCTACTGCCTGGTAATCCTGCTTGCCAGCAACCGTGAGAGTAATATCTCTTTCTACAGATGGATACTGACTAAAGCGAGGCCTCTTTGCAGGAGTATCGCTCTGAAGTTCAGCCAAGCAATCCAAAGCTAGTTCGAAACATGCCGTGCCCTGAGGAAGCTTGAAGCCCTGCAAGATAGAATTCTTAACTTCGCCAAGATAGCCAATTAACTTATCGCCAACATAAACTGCAGCGGAGCGCTTTGGCTCGTAATATGCATTGGATTTGTCTGCTTCGGATTCGAACTTGCGGATTTCGAAGTCGATATTAAGGTTCTGAAGCAATGCTTCAAGATAATGCTTTGCCTGGTAGTATTCACACTTGCTATCTCCGTTAATAAACAAGATGGATAGTTCGTGACGACCGTTTGGAACTTTCTGTTCGTCAAGACCAAAGCTCTTGCGGTAGACCTGATTAAACTCGAACATTGCGAACTGCTTGTAGCCTGCGCGAATATTCATATACGCCTTGTTAAGCAAAGATGGGGCGATACTCTGGCGGATATACTGAAGATCTGGAGAGATAGAGTTTACGATCTTGTAGGAATTCTTCTCGTCCTGTTTTACCTTGTTTAGAAGCTCACCGTTTACAAATGAATAAGTTAGAGATTCATTTGCACCACGCGCACTCAAGAATTCGCGAATGCGACTCTTCAAAACAAAGCGTGGGCTGGATTCGGAAGTCTCGTGAAGTGGCAAAATTGGGTCGATATTATCGAAGCCACTGAGGCGGCCGATTTCTTCATAGATATCTTCTGCAATATGAATATCTGTGCGCCAGTATGGAACCGTGCAGCTAATCTTGTCGCCATCAATCGTAACGTCAAAGTTTACATTCTCAAGGATCGTCTTGGTTTCTTCGGCAGTAAACTTCTTGCCAAGGAGTCCAACCATCTTTTCTAGAGAAATTGTAACGACGATTGGTTCTGGAGCTTTCTTCTGACTATCAAAGAGAGCGACTGGCTTCAAAGCCTTGGCTTCTTCTGCGAACTTCAAAGCAACAGGAAGAGTCTGACCGGCTGGCTGCCCCTTTGTGAACCTCGTAATAGCTTCAGAGAAGATACCGTGGTTCATCTGAGTCTTGCGAAGGTTGAATAGGCTGAAAGTTGCAGACTCAAGGATAATACGCTTGGTATTTTCGTCGATCTCAGTATTCTTGCCACCCATTGCACCAGCGAGCGCAACAGGAATATCGTTGCTCGTAATAACAATATCGTTAGAATTTAGCTCTACTTCTCTGTCGTCAAGAAGAGTCAACTTTTCGCCATCTTTTGCAGCACGAACAAGAATTTTTGGCGTCTTTGCCTTACCAACAGAAAGGAACTTATCGTAGTCGAAAGCATGTGTTGGCTGACCAGAAAGAAGCATCAAGTAGTTCGTTAGATCTACGATTGGACTGACTGGGCGCATGCCAGACTTGCAAAGATAAGTACGTTCCAGAGTAAGATACTTGTCCTCAAATTCGCCATGAGGCATCATAACTAGCGCAGTATAGCGTGGGCAAAGTTTCTTGTCTGCGATCTCGATATCTAGCTCAACATCTTCATTCTTGAAGCTTGGCTTGGTTTCGAATAGCCATTCTGGAGTCTTGAATTCTTTACCCAGAATGCCAGCAACTTCGCGCGCAAAGCCAATTACGCCAAAGGTATCTGGACGATGAGTCAAAGACTTGTTTTCGATATCTAGAATAATATCATTAAGCTCATAGATATCTGCTAGAGGCATACCAGGCTTAGCAACCTTTGGATCAAGCTCGGCAATGCCAAGGTGATCGCCACCAAAATCTAGCTCGTCTGCGCCAGCGAGCATACCATAAGAATCGTACTTCTTTAGCATCTTGCGCATACCGATTACAAATGGAGCGTCATCATGAACACTTGCAGGAACAATAGCGCCTGGAGCGATCCATGCGGCCATCATGCCAGCATGAACGTTTGGCGCACCGCACATAACTTGAATATTGCCGTCTTTATCACGGATAATATCCGTTTCGCGACCGCCATCATCGATAGCACATAGAGATAGGTGCGTATCAGGGATTTTTTCAGCACTAACAACCTTTACGGCATAGATTTTGTCGTATTTGTGAGTTTCATCAATAACACCTTCGACCTCGACTAAGCGAGAGCCAATAAGGCGAACGAGTTCGTCGTCAGAGACATCGATGTCTACGTATTTTTTGAGCCAGTTCAAAGAAATTAGCATGATAGCTCCTTCAAGAAATCAAGTTTTGCGGATTCGAAATAGCGAACATCGGTTAGCTTACGCTTTAGCATGACTAGGCGGTCGATACCACCACCCCAAGCAAAGCCACAATATTCGTCTGGGTTAATACCAGCTTCTTTTAGAACGTTTGGATGAATCATGCCACAACCGAGCATTTCAAGATATTCACCAGATTTACCAACAAGAGAGGCTGGCTTTTCAATCATAAATTCAAGAGATGGCTCCGTAAATGGGAAGAAGCCAGGCTGTGTGCGGATGTTGAGTTTTTGGTTGTAGTATTTTTCAAAGAATTCACGCAAGATACCAAGCATGTTGCCAAGTGTACAAGTTTTGGAGACGTAAACACCCTCACACTGATAGAAAGTGTGCTCGTGGGTTGCATCCTGATCCTCGTTACGATAAACACGGCCAGGAACAGCGACGGCAATATTCTTGCCCTCGTCTAGCTTGTATTTATACGCACGCAAAATACGATTCTGCATCGTACTGGTATGTGCAGGCGGAATAAAGCCTTCTTCGGTGCGGAAAGTATCAAAGTTATCGCGAGCTGGATGCTCTTTGGCAAAGTTAAGGCTATCGAACATATGATATTCGTCGTCTAGCTGCTGAGACTCGACAATATCAAAGCCCATTGACTGATAAATAGAGATAACGCGGTCAAGCTCCGTCATTAGAGGGTGCTTACTACCATTATCTGCCGTCAAAAACTTTGGCATTTCGCCATTGATATCACAAGGCGCTGTAATATCTAGTGGCTCAACAGAAACTTCGAGAGCCTCAGCCTCAGCTGCAGCAATCTCGGTATTAAGCTTCTGTTTCTTTTCGTTTAGTTTGCGACCAAAATCACCGCGCTCTTCAGCGGGAATATCTTTGATTTTGGCATATTCTTGGTTTAACGCCTTGAGTTGCGCCTTCAACTCGGCGATCACCCGGAACAGCACCTCGACCTCGGCGGCCGA
>JAUMYE010000078.1 GCA_030528815.1 Candidatus Saccharimonadota bacterium
CTCGCTCAAGAATTAGAGATATGAATAGAATTAGCGATTCCTTGCGTGAGAACGGCGGTGATGCTCAGAGCATTAGGGATGAGGCCGAGCGTCAGCTTGGCGAAGTTCAAGGCGTTATTGCTGAAGGTGAGCAGGCAGATAGAGCTTATGATGCTGTAAATAGGGCTCAGACAGAAATCTTCCAGGCTCAGAGAAGGGCTGGTATGGTCGAAGATAATGGTAGGGCTTTGAACGGAGTTGGATCGGAGCTCAACGATTTCTTGGCAAACCAGCCAGAAGGTCTTTCCGAGGAAGAGTTTAATGCTATGTTAGACAACTATGTAGCTCAGAAAGTAAGCGAGGCAGAGGCGGTCGAGCAACAGAAACAGGATGATGAGTTGATTAAAGAAGCAATCAATGCTGGAGTAGGCAGGATTGCTTTGGCGGAGTCGCATGCAGGAGTTGGTGCAAGAAATGGTCGAGAATTCCAGCGACATTCTAGAGAGTTATCTAATGCTTTGAGGAGTGTTGAGCGACCTGAAGGCATGTCTGCCGAAGAGTATGCCAAGAAGATTAGCGAAGAGGCTACTCGTATGGCGGATAACTTGAGTAGTGGACAACAGAGTGCATAAAGAAAAGAGCCATTAAGGCTCTTTTTTAGCTTTCTACTCCAGATATTGTGGATCCTTGATGGATTTGGTCGCGGGTAACATTGGCAAGAAAGAGGCCGACATTTTGGCCAGCGACAGCGACGTCCATAGTTTTGCGAAAGGCTTCGACGCCACTTATGGTGGTTTCGATTGTGCCGTTGCCGGTTTCGATTATGACGGTTTGTCCTACGCGGAAACTACCGCTCTCGATTTTGCCGGTTACAACCGTGCCGCGACCAGATATAGAGAAGGTGTCGTTTATTATCATAAAACCAGGGCCTTCTGGTATCGTGACTGGTTCTTCTTGCTCTTGAATTAGATTGTTATTACCGAATAGTTTGCCTAATAATCCCATAATATTGTGCTTTTCCTTATTTATTCTATTTTGCCACAGATTTTGAGACATGAAAAATCCCTGTCCTTACGAACAGGGATTTCGCGTTGCTAGAATTTTGTCTTAAGCGAGCTTGCAGTCAATGAAGATTGCTTTCTTGCTTACTTTGTTTTCGCCGTGGATCTTGATTGTACATCTGCAGTAGATGCCTTTTTTGATCTTTTTGCCACTGATGACCTGGTTGAAGTATACCGGCAGGCCCTTTGATTCACTAAGGCTGACTGCCTGCTGGATAGGGTTCATCTTGGGTGGCTTTGGCACTTTCTGCGGGTTGGGCTTAGGCGGAGCAGGCGGGGTCGGTATGGTCTTTGACTTTGTCGATGGGTCCGGAGCGTTTGTGGTGCGCTCGAAGCTCGCATTTGCATAAGCCTTTGTCGGAAGCTTTGCGGTAGACTTTTCTGTCGTCGGGATGATCATCTTTGCCTTTTCGGAAGCCTTAGCGGCAATACCGAGCTTAATCTGAACGAAGCGATCGCGGTCCTTTTTTGGAGCATACTCGCTGAGTTCGCTGATGATCTCTTCGATGTCACCAATGAGACTGTGGCCTTCTTTGATAATGTAGGTCCATTCGTTCATGCGCTCCATCTCTTCTTCTGAGAGCTCATATGGAGTAGCAAGGATCTGACCTTCATGTCCGAGCATGCTATAGGGGATAGGCTCGCCGATTTTGTACAGGTCGAGCACCTGAGAGCCGGTTGTCATGAAGTTTTTGCCAGTTTTGCCAATCTTATTGCTGATGAGCGGAAGGATAGTTGCGAGCTCCTCCTCGATGTCTATCTTTGTAAGATTGCAGAGATTGTAGAGGAGGATGACCTTCTTGCGGCCTTCGAGAGCCTTTGATTTGTTCACGGTTTTTGAATTAGACATATATCATGTCTCCCTTCATAAATTCTTCGCTTTGCGCGAGAAGTAGAAACAGGGATTAACTGTGCCTGCTTCTCACGCAAAACAACGCGTTAAAGAACAATACAAAAATATTTGTATATTATAGCATAAGCGTCTTAAAAAGTCAAGGTAGAACAGGGGTGATAGTGGGGACCAAAAAAGCCCCGCATTGCGGAGCTTTTGGGTTTATGGTGTTACAATACGCCAAGGCTTTTCGTATGTACCGTTGCCGATGACATAGGTGTTTGGCTTGAGGGATACGGATGGGCGAACGTAGTTGGTTTGAATTTGTCCGACATAGACAAGTCGTCCGGAATAGAGGTGTGGACCAGAAATAAACATGCTGTTAGATGTCGAGTTGTCACGAATCGTATGATAATAGCTATATGGCGAAAGAGTCCATGTGAATGGTCCATAGGCATAGTATTTATCGGTGTTGTTGGTATTGTGAAGATCCATACCAATTAGGGTGTATTCGTCGGCCGTAAGCATGGCTACTGGATATTCGAGCATCGCGTTACCGCCACCATTGTCTGGCATATTCTTTGCAGTAAACTTATCGGCTGCTCTTGAGCAAAATAGGCTTGGGTATGAATAGGCGCCATAGGATGTACCGTAAAGCCTGTTATTTGCGCCAAAGATACCACCATCTGCGGCGCTATATGTGCCTGGATACCACTCTTTTTCGGTATAGACGCGATCGTTGCACCAAATTGTATTTTCTAGGTAGCTAGTATAGTCTGTTAGGTTATTAGCATACCAGTTTTCGATGAAGGTCTTTGCCGTAGAGCTGACATCGTTTAGGTTCCAGCGAGCTTCGCTATTGCCGTACATGTAGCCTAGTTTTTTCTTGTCGGCGTTCAGGCCGCTTCCATCTTGGTTATATTGAGTTTTGCCGATTGTTGCATCAGTAGAGGCGCCAAGGAAACGACAGTAGCCGGCTTCGTTTGGTGTGCCGTTATAGAGAAGTTTGACGCCGCCGGTTTCTGTCGTACGAATAACATACCAACAGAAGCCACCAAAGATAATGTTATTATCGTTAATCTCGCCGCGTTCGAAATAAACTGGATTTGCGTAAGAGCCTGCTCCTGTTCCGGAGTATTCGTAAACGCCAGATGTTTCCGAAGGTTTTGATGCACCATAGTTGATGTAGGTTGCACTTTTTGTATCGGTGCCGTTAGCTTTACCTTTGCTTCTTGACGCGATTACATCATAAAGCTTTTGCGGATCGTTTACGGTTTCGCCGTCCATGGTCTTGTCGATGGAGATTTTGCTCCAGGTGGCACGAATATAGACATCTTCTTCTGGCATTACGAAGTAATCGTCATTGAACTGGCCGACACCCTCACTTGCCATGCGGAAGCCAGCAAAGTTATGATCTTTGCAGGTTGGCTTGGCCGTACTGATGGCGACCGTTTCGAAGACGTGATGAACTTCCGAGTAACTTGGCATGCCATATGCGCTACATGTTCCATCTGTATTGCTTTGGTAGTAGACGCGGTAAGCACTCTTTAGAACAGGGGTTTCTTCGCTACTAACTTCTTCTAGTGGAGTCTCTGGAAGATTAGCAAGGATGGTTTCGTGGTTGTTGGTTGGAAGGAAATCCTCAGAATACATAGCTGTTTCTTTGAGCTTGATCTTGAAGGTTAGGGTAGCGCCGCGGCCTGATGGTAGGCTACTGACATCCCAGCTGATTTTTTCTAGTTCGCCTTCGCCGTTATATTCTGCAGTACCATAGCTTGTTGTGATGTTGTTTTCTGCTTCTTGATCGAACTCGAAATAATTGCCGTTAATATAGTCGGTAATATTTAAATCTTCGTAGTTTAGATGAATCATCGAGGCATCAAGAATTACGTCAGCGACGTTGTGTTCTTCGGCAACAAACTGCCTGTCCGAAACTTCTTCAATAGAATCCATAATCCATGGGCCCATTTCGTATTGGATGGCATTAACAATGACATATGGATAATTTTCCTTTAGGCTTGCATACTCAGCAACCTGCTTTGGAGTTTCATGGCATGGCAAACCATCGGTTAGGAATACGATGACAGTGTTTCTATCATCGGAGTGGTTGTATTCTGCGAGAAGTTCGTTAGCCTTTACGAAAGCATCGTAATAGTTTGTGAGGTTTGTGATATCTGAGGCGTAGGAATCAAAAGTATCAACGATATTTTTGAGAGCTTCTTTGTCTTTGGACCAGTGAGAGTCGATTTGGGCATTTGTACCAAAGCTAACAATACTAACAGTGTTGTCTGAACCTTCTGT
>JAUMYE010000011.1 GCA_030528815.1 Candidatus Saccharimonadota bacterium
TCGCTCGCAGGAGTAAATATTGATATTAACAGCTATCTTTTCGGTAGCATTTTGTCGGTCGGAAACAGCGATTTAATCCTAGCATCAATCCTGCTCGTCACGATTATTTTAATCTTCGCAGCCTTCCATAACAAGATTTTTGCGCTCACATTTGACGAGAAGTTCGCCCGCGCCATCGGGATCAATACCAAGCTTTACAATGCAATTTTTGCAATTCTCTGCTCGGTCTTAATCGTGCTCGGCATGCGCTTGGTCGGCGCACTCCTAATCTCTAGTCTTATTATTTTCCCGACTTTGTCTGCCCAGAGTATTTTCAAGAGTTTCAAAAACGTCACGATTGCTAGTGCGCTCCTGTCCGTTATTAACTTCGTGGCCGGACTAATTGTTTCCTATGCGCTTGGCACGCCAACTGGCGCAACAGTCGTGATTGTAAATCTATTTGTTCTTGTGTTTCTTAAGATTGCAAATAGAGTTATAGTTTAGCGATCCAATTAGCAAAAGCTGCTTTTTGTTAAGAGTTTTTGCTGGGAAAATTCTCTCTTCGAAGGCCAAATCCTTGCCCCTGCATGCAATCTTGTTAGCATAGTGTGCAAGCATAATAATTAAAAACGGAACAGACACCGAGAAGAGACGTTGAAATTCGAACGGCGCCATAAACATCGACAAGAAGAAATTGCAAAATACAAAAGCAGTAGTAAATGCCACCATCCAATCCATTGTTTTGCGCTTAATAAGCAGATAGATAAGATATACGATATCAAAGATTAGAATCACATACATCATACCGCAGCTAATCGGTAGCATCATACCGCTAACACCCGTCAAAAGCACGGCCTTTTCGTCTGGAATGTCATTGATTTTTCCTAGATAACCGGTGGAATAAACCGTATGGATTGTTTCTTTACTATAGCTAATCGCCTTTTTTGCCAGAAAACTTAGATATTCTGGTAAGTTTTGCTTTACGGTTTCGCTCCAGTATTTCATGGTTTCATCCATACCATATCTATTAACTAGCAAAAAGTATCCAGACCAAAGCTCGCCCATTCCGGCCGACTCTATTAGTTCTACCTTTTCTTTATCTTGCGATTTCGCATAAAGTCCACTCTCGGTAAGTAGCCACATCTTATTATGATTTGAAACCCAGCTAACACCAAAGAAGCCATAGCGGTCCTTGATCATAAAGCAATATCCAACGACAAGAGCTATAGCAAAAATGCATGATGCAAGCCCAAAGCCATGCCTAATTCTTTCTTTTTTCTTTTTATTTGCAAACAACTTAACGATCCAGAATACCAAAAAGATAGAAGCAAGAAAAACCATAGCTGGCCTTAGCATAGTAGCGAAGAAAGATAGAGCCGAAATTAGTATTGCATAGATAGCATTTGGTTTTACAAAATAAGAGATTGTTAAGTAAGCAATCACTGTTGTGGTAGAGATTGTTAGAGATTCCGTCAAAATAGACTGAGTCCAACAGAATAGGCTCGGCAAACAACCGTACAACAACGAGGCAATTATAACTATAGCTCGCTTCTTCGTTATCTTTTTAATTACAAGATAGAAGAAGATAATCGAGACAAAGTAGACAACTTCCTGAATAATTACGACGTTATAATAACACCTCTCATTGCCACTTATTACCCGCACTGCTTTTATGAGATATGGATAGACAGGAGTTCTATAGCTCTTATCGTAGTCTGGCCTAAAATATGAGTAAGAATCGGCATTTACGTGTGGCTCAGTATAGGTGCGGTACACAAAGAATGCACACAGGCGCACGCTATTAAAATCCAAAACAATGGACTTTTTAGAATCTTTTTAATAACCGACAATAGTTTATTTAACATTTCTCCTCCGCTTTATGGCAGTTTTCTTCTTTTTCATCACTTTACAAATCTCGTCATGATCCAAGGTCCAAATCAGCAAAGATAGCCTTTTGTCTGGCTTTCGAGAGAGAATCTGTTCTTCAAAGCCCTTAACTTTAAATACAAATCGACTAACCCAGTACGAAGCAAGAACAATGATTAGTGGTATAGAAACTATAAACAATCGCTGCAACTCGTTCGGCGCCATAAATATCGACAAGAACAGATTCGAGAAGATAAAGGCAAGCGCAAAAGTAATCATCCAATCTATTACGCGGTATCTTAATAAAGAGTAGAAAATATAAATAAAGCCAACCAGAAGAACCAAATAGACGATTCCGAAATTAATAGGCAGCATCATGCCACTAAACGTAGCGAGATCAATCTCCTCGAATAGTTTTGCGGCATAGATCGCATGAATCGTTTTGTCACTATTATGAACAACTTTCTCAGCTAGATACTTAGCGTAGCCCCGCTTGTTCTGCGTAATCGTCTCATTGACAAAGCGCATAGTTTCTTCGTGGCCATATTTTTCGGTAAGCACAAAATAGCTGTCGAAATTGGCATGACTTTCGATTATTTTAATCTTCTCAGCGTCTGGAAAGTTGGCATAGACACCACTATCCACCATCATCCAAGTCTTATTTAAATCAGATACAAAACTAACTCCAAAGAATCCAAAACGATTTTGAATCGAGAAGCAGTAACCAATAACTAGAGCTATCGCCAAGATGCACGATATGAGGCCATACTTATGTTTGGTTTTTATGGTTTTCTCTTTCGTCACGAGAGTTTTAATAATCCAGAACACCAAGAAAATCGGGAGTAGAAAAATCATAGCCGGCCTTAACATAATTGCCAAGAAAGATAATATAGAAATAGCAATAGCGAATACAGCGTTCGGCTTAACAAGATACGAGATTGTAAGATAAGCTATCAAAACCGTAAAGACGATTGCGAACGACTCTGTCAAAATAAACAGATTCCAACAGAATAAGCTAGGCAGACATCCGTATAATAACGAAGCAATTATAGGGATCGCCCGCTTTTTTGTAATCTTTTCAATCGCAAGGTAAAAGAAAATAACCGAGACAAAGTAGGCAACTTTCTGGACACGAATAACATTTTTTAGATAGCTTTCTTCGCCACTGATCTTTCGCATTATTTTTATAAAAGTCGGATAAGCTGGCGTGCGAAAACTTTTATCATAATCTATCTTGTCATAGGAATACGAATCCGTAGTCATAATCGGAGCGCTATAGTGATGATAGAAAAAGAATTGGACGCAACCACAAATAATTAAAACCCAAAATAATGAGCTCCGAAAGACTCTCTTCATAACCGACAACAGCTTCTCGAGCATTATACCTCCACAAATTTAAGATTATTATACTACTTAAAACTCCTAGCCCAAGAAAAAGGCACCCCTTTGGGGCGCCGGAGTATTGAAAAACGTGATTTTCTCTAGTAGCCGTCAGGCTGTATAGTATTCATACCAACGGCGGGCAGCTTCGCGTCGCTTGCTAGTACCCTGATAGTACAAACCAGAATAAGGCTCGTAGTACTCAATCGGGCTACCGCCATTAACGGCTCTCTCATAGTGCACCAAGAAAACTTCTGCCGCTTCTTCCGGACTGTCCGTGCAGGTGATTTCGTTCATCCAGGTAGGATCATTTGGATTCATTGTGTAATCCAACATTATATCCATAAAAGTATCGAAATCCTCCTGCGTGTCGAAGTCGCTTGCCTCGAAATCCCAGTAGTCTGACGTGGCGTATTTGCCAACACCCTGAGCATCGAAGGCGGCCAGCATCTCACGACGCTGTTCACAGTCCATCAGCTGAAACAAACCAAAGCCACCACCGGGGACGCCACGAGAAGGCTCAAGGCCACTCTCGACTTCAGCGTTACCAACAATACCGGCAATCTGAGCATCACTATAGCCCTTTTCGGCAAAGTAGTCATGCATCTTGTCCGCCACCTCAGTATCCGAAAGAACGAATTCTTCCGTAGCTTCAGTAGGCTCAGTCGGCTCGGTTGTTGGCTCTGTCGGCTCAGTCACGGGCGGCTTAGTCTCGCTTTCGGCGCTAAGTTTAACAACTTTAGGCTCGGTTGCGGGCGCAGTAGTTACCTGCTTTGTCGCTGGCTCCGTAATAACCACGAGGGTCTCTACGGTTTCGCCAGAACGAAGCTCGGGTCGGCTACCTACTACCTCTTCCTGATTGCCGCATGCGCTCAGCGCACAGAGAGTTGCCACCATTGCGGCGACTGCTGCCATTGTTTTGTTTTTCATTGTTCTACTCCTAATGTACAAAATTTCGCGTTATAGCACGCGATCAGCATTTGCATATTATACCATAATTACAGATTAAAAGCAATAGCATCATGAGAACCTTGAGTTTTACTATGTATTCATTAGCTTTCCAAAATGGCAAGTTTCGCCAGATAGGATGTTTTTGCCAAAGCGTATTAACTTTCCAAAATGGAAAGTTAATACACACAGTCAAAAAAAACGGCCAAGCAGCAAAAGCCCAGGCATAGAGGCGATTATTTCTTATAAGTATCAAACAACCAACGAAGTTTTTGTTTGAGGAAGTCTTTCATTTGATCAAGAGTCAAATTCGTTTCTTGCAAGTAGTATTTGCGAAGGAGTGCCATCGTTCCGTTAACAAGGAACAGCAGCTCAAGCTTTGCCTGCTCGCTCGTAACACCATTAATCATCATCACTTCCAAAACGCGCTTACTAATCTCATTCTCAAGCTGAGCCAAAAAGCCATGCGTATCACAGCTAGAAAGAAGCTCGCTGTAGATCGGCTCCTGACGTTCCAAGAAAACAAAGATATCGTCAATGTACTCCTCAATCGACGAGATTTCGGTCAAGTCGCCATAGTTCGAGAATAGCTGGTTTTCAATTTCACCCTCAATCTCGGTGGCAACCTCGGCGAGGTTATTGTAGTAGTTATAGAAAGTACCGCGCGTAATATCTGCGTGCTCAGCAAGCTCGGAAACAGTAATATTTCTCATCGAGCCATACTTCGAAAGAAGCTCAGCGAAGGCCTCCTGAATGCGGCGGCGATTGCGATCGGTAACTCTAGAATAAGACCCTTTTGTCATGATATTATTATATCACTTTTTGAACATTAAGTCAATAAACTGTTCAATTTTAGACACAGTCTAAAACAATTGTGCTTTAATATCTTAATTACAGTAGTTATAATCTGTTAATTATGCGAAAAATAACAGATTTTATCACCGATCATTGCTACGCAATCTTTGCGGTCTTTTTGGTGATTACTGGCATTTGCGCTCTTCTTTCAACAAAAGTAAACATCAACAAAAACATCTATTCATATATGCCTGTCGATTCTGAAACTTCGATGGCATTAGACATCATGTACGAAGAGTTCGATTACGACCAAACCAGTAGTTACCAGATTATGCTAGACGATGTTCCGGCAGAAGAAAAAACAAAAATCAAAGAAGAGATCGAAGCCATCGACGGCGTCGGCTCGGTCGACTATAACGATAGCGAAGAGTACAACCGCGACAACCACACGCGCTACGCTATCAATATTGATGCGCCTGCAGATTCCGAAACCGCCAACCGCGTCTACCAAGAAATCAAGGATAAATACAAAGAGCAGTATAAGTTTGTGGCTGCCGGTCAGGTCCATGATTATAATGGCGAGATTCTAAACTTCGGTGTCATCGTTATTGCAGTTTCCTGCGCGATGGTCATCCTGCTTATTATGAGCAAATCTTGGATTGAACCATTCCTATTCCTATTCGTTATCTTGCTTGCCGTCATTGTAAACAAGGGTACGAATATAATCTTCCCTAGCGTCTCACATATTACCGATTCGATTGCCGCGATTCTGCAGATGGCGCTTTCAATGGATTATGCCATTATGCTTTCTACTCGCTACCGTCAGGAGCGTTCAAAGAAAGATTGCCCGGACAAGAGAACAGCTATGCGCCGCGCAATGCGCTATTCCTTTGGCGCGATTTCTTCTAGCTCTATTACTACTGTCGTTGGTTTGATTGTTCTAGTTTTCATGAGCTTCACGATTGGCCGCGATATGGGCTTGGTTCTTAGTAAGGGTGTAGTTCTTAGCCTATTCTCTATCTTTACTTCTCTTCCTGCTTTACTTCTTCTCTTCGACAAGGCCATTACAAAGACCGAGAAGAAAACCCTTAATCTAAAGATGGACTGGCTCGCAAAGTTTGCAAACGGTTTCCGCAAATTCGCTTTGCCACTATTCTTAATTATCTTTGTTGGCGGCCTGCTTCTTAAAGGCAATGCGCTTATCCAGTTTACTGCTTCGGATAATAACAAGATTAAGGACGTCTTCGAACAGACAAACCAGATTGCTCTTGTTTATGACGGCAAGATGGACGACCAGGTTACCGATCTTTGTAACGAGCTAGACGCCCGCGAAGATACCACTCGCGTCCTCTGCTATGGCAATACAATCAACAAACCAGAAAAATACAACGAGGTCGTTCCAAAAGTTAATGAACTTAGCGATGAGAAGATTGATACTGAAGAATATTTAATTAAGGCAATTTATTATCACTATTACAAAGACGTCGATGCTCATACAATTACGCTCGGTGATTTCGTAACCTTCTTGCAGCAAGACGTCTTTACAAATAAGGATTTGTCTAAGGATATCTCCAAAGACACCAAGACAGAAATTGACCGCCTCTCAAACTTTACAAATAGCGAGAAAGTAAACCGCCCACGCTCGAAGGAAGATATCGCTCAGATTCTTGGCGTTGATCCAGCTAAGCTTGATGACGTTTATGTGCTTTATCTAGCCCAGAACGGCGTTACCGTTAAGCTTACAATGTATCAGTTTGCGAGCTTTGTATCAAACGAAGTTTTGACGAACGAGCGCTACGCTTCCATGATTACCGCCGAACAGCGCGATAGCCTCGCAAAGCTCCTTCTATTTAGCAACAGCGCAAATACTGACACGCCAAAGAGTAGCGCCGAGCTTGCCCAGATGTTTGGTCTTAGCGAGGACCAGGTCAAGCAGATTATGGTCTATTACGGCTATACCAGCATCGAGACCCCAAGCATGAACGCCACGATTGAGCAGCTTGTTAACTTTGCTTTGACTGACGAGAATGCTTTAGCTGAACTTGGCATTTCTAGCGAAGAAGCTAGTAATATCAAGGCACAGATTGAGAGCACCAAGAATACAATTACTGCCAAGAAGGACGAAGCGCTTGCAAAGTATGACGAGCTAAATAGTTATATTGATAGCAAGATCGCTGAGCTTCCAGAAGAAGACCAGGAAAAGATTAAGCCAAGTCTAAACAATATCCGCGCCGAGCTTAACTCCAAGATATCTGCCGCAGAATACGCCATGCAGCGCGAGTATAGCTACAGCGATATCGAATCCGCAGCTAATACCATCGAGAGCGCATACAATGCTACTCTTGCCTGGCTAGATAACCTCGAGACGAATTACCCTGAAGTATTTGAACAGCTCGACGAAGAGACTAAGGCCGAAGTCTTTGCTTATATAAACCAGATCAAGACCACGCTCAGTGAAGCTCACGACAAGATCAACTTGAGCGACAAGCTGGCTCAGCTAAAGAACCTTTACAAGCTTTACCAGGCAAAGAGTTCTGAGCCTACCATGACAGCACGCGAGCTTGTTAACTTCCTTCTTTCCCATAAGGACGACAGCCGCCTAAGTGGCGCTTTGACACCTAGTGCAATCGCGCAGCTTCAGCTGGTTCAGTTTATTATGAACAACCAGGCTACGCCATATTCTGCTGGCGCACTCGCACAGACCTTTGGCCTTGACGCCGAGAAACTTCGCCTAGTCTATGCGCTATACGAATACCGCTACGTCAACCAGCCACAGCTCTCGCTCTGGACTTTGATTAACTTCATTAACGATACGATTTTGCCAAATCCAGAATATGCCAGCCAGCTTGGCGAAAGCGAGCAGACAAAGCTTCGCACGATTCATTCCCTCATGCATGCAGCCGCGATTGGCGTTCCTTATAATTACAATTCCCTATACAATGCAATCTTGCCACTATCTGGCGACCTAGATAAGAATATGCTCTTCCTAGCATACCTATACCATGGTTCGCTTTACGATTACGACGAGAACTGGACTTTAACACTCGAAGTCTTTATTAACTACCTTGCCGACGACGTTTTGAACGATTCTCGCTTTGCGGCGCGCATCGACGACGAGACGTCCGAGAAAATCCTAAGCGGTCAGAAGACGATTAATGACGCCAAGGCACTACTTGTAGGACCAAACCATTACCGCGCTTTAATTGAGTCGCATTTGCCTTCTGAAGGCGAGCAGACCTTTGGCTTGATCAAGCATATCAAGGACGAACTTGGCCCAAAGAACAAGGTAGACTATTTCGTAGTCGGCGATTCCGCCATGGCTTACGAGATGGCGCAGACCTTTGATAGCGAGATGAACTTCATTACGATTCTAACGATGCTATCTATCTTTGCGGTTGTCATCTGGACCTTTAAGTCGTTCCTAGTTTCAACCTTGCTGGTCCTCGTGATCCAGAGCGCAGTTTATATCGTGATGTCCTATCTATCTCTCACAGGCTCAGGCATCTACTTTATCGCCTTGATTATCGTTCAGTCGATTCTCATGGGCGCAACGATTGATTACGCAATTCTCTTCACTTCGTATTACGTCGAGAATCGTAGCTACTTTAAGATGAGTATCAAGGAAGCTCTAATCAACACCTATAACAAGTCGATTAGTGCCATCCTAACATCTGCTTCGATTCTAGTTATCGTGACAGCTATCGTCGGTAACTTTGGTACAGCGATCGCAAGTAAGATTTGTAAGCTAATCTCGCTCGGCACCTTCTGCGCAACGGTTATTATCTTGGTTCTTCTACCGCCGCTTCTAGCCGTTCTAGATAAGTTTATTATCAAGCGCAAGGCCGAAGCCAGCGAAGAAAAGAGCACCAACAAGCTACTTAGCGCGCTAAAATCTATCCTATAAAAAATAAGCCCCTTTGGTTAGGGGCTTATTTTTTAGTCTTCCCAGAAGAGCTCGTCTAGAGTCTTTTCTAGAGCCTTACAGATTGCAATACAAAGATTAATGCTTGGGTTGTAGTCACCCTTCTCTACGGCATTGATAGTCTGGCGAGAGACGCCGACTGCCTTAGCGAGGTCGTCCTGAGACATGTCCTTGCCAGCGCGTGCGGCCTTTAGCTTTAGATTCTTCATGAGGCTAATCCTCCTTCTTATCGATAAGCTTCTTGATGCCGAGGTCAGCGACTAGCACTGCAAAGAGAATGCTGCAGAGCAAGTTCATTACTGGGCCCTGAAGCGCACCGTCTATAACCATTTCACCGTTAATGAAAGCAGCGACAGTTGCGGCAATGTTAATTAGCGAGATGATCGACATAAAGATCATATACTTGCGGAAGTTCATGTTCATACCAACGTATGCGTCTTTGAAAATTGCGTAGGTCATCTGAACAATAATGCCAAGAATGACGGTTGCAATATAGCCATAGAAGCCAATGAAGTGGCCGAGGCCAAACATATGCGCGAGCATGAGTGCGTAGCTTGAAACAATCATGGTATAGAAGCCATAAGTATAAGCCTTGCCACGAGCTTGCTTTTGGCGCTCGTCATATTTGGTTTTGACTTTCTTGTCTTTGTTAATCTTCGTATTAGCAATAAGGCTAATAAAAATTGCTGCGATAATTGCGAATGTAAATATCGCTCCTAGTTGTAGATCCATTTTTAAATTCCTTTGTTAGTGATTATGCTCCTATTGTAGTAAATGAGTTACTTAATGTCAAGAATATTTTACATATTGTTAAACAGACAGGGCTATTCATTGACAAAATAAGCGTTTTAGTGTATAATATACCAAATTAATTATTGGAGAGGATTATCGCGATGAAGATAGTCGAAAAAGTAGCTCTTTCTCTATTGCTCACTGCTTTCGCTATTGCTACCGTAGGTGTCGTAGCGACCAGTAACCTGTTTGCTAGAGAATCCGATTACAATACTGATATAGTCAATGCTCAAGAGCAGCCTGATACTGAGGACTATAACCAACCAAATACTACTAAGGAAAAAATATTCTTCAAGAGCTAGATAAAATATCCTCCAGTTTTGGAGGATATTTTTGTTGGCTTAGACTCATCGCTTATAATTAAAGAGATGTATTCTCAAGAAATTATGAAGCAAGCAATCGCGGAAGCCGAGACAGGCATTCGCGAAGGTCACGGTGGCCCCTTTGGTGCAGCTGTAGTAAAAGACGGCCAAGTAATTGCGACCGGCCACAACCACGTATTAGCAAATAACGATTCTACTTGTCATGGCGAGATTGACGCCATTCGCAAGGCCGAGCAAATCCTTGGAACTTATGATTTATCTGGTTGCCAACTATACACGACGGCCGAACCATGTCCGATGTGTCTTGCGGCGATTCTCTGGGCAAATATTGGCAAGGTTTATTTTGGCTGCACCAAAGAAGACTGCGAAGAGATTGGTTTCCGCGACCTCGTTTTTGATAAGCTTCTTGGCGGAAGAGCCAATCTTGAGTTAGATTTCTTGGAAGAAAGAGATCGCGAGCTCTGCCTTCAGGTTTTTGAAGAGTATAAGAATATTGCAGATAAGACGATTTACTAATGGACGAAGAAAAGCTACGCGAGTACGAGTTTCTAGATTCTAATCGCATTTTGGCGGGCTATGACAAGATGAATATCGTGGGCGTTTGCGAAGGCCTGAAACAGGTCACCGAATTGGAAGTCATTGAGTCCAAAGAGACAATCGAAGCCGCAGAACAACTTGTCGAGATTACACTAGATGTTCTTGGGCTCGTTTATTACAAAGAGGACAGGAGCGAGCATTTTGCGCCTGATTCGGTTTGCATGCAGTATTATGTCGCGAAGACTTCCGAGGCACTAGATAAAATGCGCGAAGCTAATAAGAAGTTTACCAGCGTAGAATATCAAGAAGAAGCCGACCGCGAGCGTGGCAGATTGTTCGGTTTTCCAGAGACAGCGATTGAGTATTTCGTAAGCAACCAAGATTCAGGAACCGAAGAAAACCCTTGTGACAACAACCCAAAATACCACTCATACAAGCATAGTCCAGAGCATGCCGAAGAAGAATACGAGCAGTACGAGAAAAAGATCGAAGAGTTGTTTAGGAAGTATTGCCCGAAGTCGGCGGAAGAGTTCCTATAATAAAGCCGCCCGCTATCCTACCTCATCTGTTCTACTATTGACTTTTTAAAGCGTTTATACTATAATATACATAAATAAAGAGGTTTAGATATGTATAGCAATAAAAGTAGCAGCGGCGGAGCTGTCGCTGGCGTAATTATCGTAGCGATAATTATCGCTCTCATCGGTACTGCCGTTAGTGGCGCTTCTAATAAGAGCTCGTATAACTCAAGTAATAGCAAGACACCTAGTAGCACTCAGGTTACTCCGCCAACACCAAAGATAGAAACACCGAAGGTGAAAACGCCAGAACCAGTCGAGTTACCAGAAACCTGGAAATGCCAGGATGATACTTCGTACGACAGAAATCCAAACAATGATAATCTTTGTATTAGCAGCAAGGGTACGAGAAAGCACGTTTCCGACTGTGAAGCCGTAAGGCTTGACCCAGATTATAGCCCGAGCCAAAGAGGCGCCTCTTATTATAACGGCTGCGCTCGCTAGATATAAAGCAATAATAAGCATTAAGTATCCTCAAAACTGGAGGATACTTTTTGTCAAGACCGGCTAGCCGTTTGATTTTTCTATATCCGCTGCCACATACTAATTAATAGAAATGGAGGTAAAAACACGAAAAGATTCGGAAGCCAAGAATACCCGCCCCTACGCCTTCCTTTGCGCATCAATCTCAATCAAGCCCTCAAGCTCTTCTCTACGCTTCGTCATATCTTCTTCACTAATCTCAGGAATATCAAGCTCGAGCTCGCGACCTTTCAAATCCGAGACATTAGCCTTTAGCTTAGCCATGACGCATTTGTCACCGCATTCTGGCCAATAAAACCACTTATCATAATCCCGGTAGTCATCCGTCTCTTCATTAGCTAACCAGCGCTCGACTTCCCAGTCGCAAGTATGCTCTGGCCAAAAATCTTCCACGATTCTCTTCTCTGGTCTAAGACCCATAAATTCATGAACAAAATCCGCCAATTCAATTACATATAAATCGCCGCTCTTCGGATCCTGCCAGTAGTAAAGGACCTTATCTGGCATTATCCATTCATAACCCTCAAAAACCAATCCCAAATCACTGACATGGTAAAACTCGAATATCTTAGCAAATTCTCTTTGAACTAATTCCATAGTTTCATTATACTTCTTGCTAAAATATCCCCAAAAGCACAATAACAAAGGTGCTACAATCGTAATATGGAAGAGGCTCAGAAAGTTGTTGCAAAGTTCGCCGAAGACCGCGATTGGCGCCAGTTTCATACACCAGAAAACCTAGCAAAATCTATCGCGATTGAAGCGGGCGAATTACTTGAATGTTTTCAGTGGAATAATGATTGCGATAAAGAGACGATCTGCGACGAACTAGCCGACGTAATGACTTATTGCCTACATATGGCGAATGTTTTAGATGTAAAGCCAGAAGATATAATCTTATCCAAAATGAAGAAGAATGCCGAAAAATATCCGGTCGAAAAAGCTAAAGGAAACGCTAAGAAATATACAGATCTATGAGCAGTTTTCGAATCGAAAAATATAGTTTCAATCAGGCGGCAGTCGCCACACTAAGCAAAGATAAAGAAAAGAACTGGCCAGTAGTTTACCAGATTCGAAATAGTGGCGAAATTTACATAGGCGAGACGACGAATCTCAAAAACCGCATGCGCCAGCATCTAGATAGCGAAGAAAAAGCCAATCTGCGTGGCGGAGTTTTTAATGTTGTTTTTGACGACACTTTTAATAAAAGTGCTGCGCTAGACCTAGAATCATACCTCATTCGATATTTTAGTGGCGATGGGCATTACAAGGTCCTAAACCGCAACGATGGTATGCTCGATCGTGATTATTACGACCGAGACAATTACCGGAAACTTTTTAAAGACATTTGGGAACGTTTACGCGAGCTAAAAATCGCCGACAAGACGATTGTTGAGATCGAAAATTCCGAGTTATTTAAGTTTTCGCCATACAAGAATCTCAGATTCGAACAACTAGACGTCGTAACTAAAATTCTTCTAAATATCGACGGCGCAATTCAGCAAAACAATAAGAGTCTGTCTATTATTGGTGGCGACGCAGGTACGGGCAAGACAATTGTTATCATGTATCTTGCAAAGCTATTAGCAGATTTGCAGACTTTTGACGGCGACGAAGAAGACATCGACGACGAATCAAATTTCAGCGATTTCTTTACAAACAAGACCCTAAATGACAGATTCAAGAATAAGAAGATTGCACTCGTAATACCGCAAACATCCCTAAGAGGCCGCGTCGAATCTATCCTTAAAAATTCCGGTCTTGGCGATGCAGATTTTCAAATTTTCTCCCCGATCGCTTTTGGTAAACAAGATAATGATTTCGATATAACCTTAGTCGACGAAGCGCATTTACTAAAGATTGGCGGCTATAACCAACAAGGCCAAACCCTACAAACCGTCAAAGATATTAACAAGAAACTATTTGGCGATACCGAACCACATAGCGAGCTAGATTGGATCATGAAGAAATCCAAGAATGTCGTGATGGTTTATAGCGAAAAGCAGCGAGTTCGCCCTGGGAACATTAATTTCAAAGACGATTTACAGAAATACTATATTCCTTTTGGTGGCCGAGAATACAAATTAACAGACCAGATACGCTCCGATGGCGGTGAAAAATATATTCAGTATATCGACTATATATTTTCTAAGAGCTTCCATCCAGCACAAAAAGAAACATTCAAGAATTTTGAAGCCAAACTCTTTACGGATTTCCGCCAGTTTGTAGACGCAATCCATCAGAAAGAAGAAGAGTATGGTCTATCTAGATTGGTTGCTGGTTTTGCCTGGAAGTGGAAGTCCAAAGAAGATAAAAGCGCGTATGATATCGAGATTGACGACGTAAAACTTCGTTGGAACAGTACTCTAGTAAACTTTTTGGGCTCCGAAAAATCTAAGGAAGAAGTCGGTAGTATCTATACCGTTCAGGGCGACGACCTAAACTATGCAGGCGTAATAATCGGTAAAGATTTAATCCGTCGCAAGGGCCGTCTCATGTTCAACAAGGAAGCCTATGCGGATATTGGTGCCCTAAAACGCAACCGACGCCAAGTCAGCAACGGCGAGGTCTTAGACGACGATTATTTCCTCGAGCAAGTTCTACAAGTCTATAAAGTATTACTAAGTCGCGCAATGAAGGGCGTTTATATCTACGTTTGCGACGACGAGCTCAGGAAATACCTATCGAAGTATTTTGATGTAATCTAAACAATTTGCCAAACCCCTCACCTCACGTTGCAATAAAACCATAAGCGAATAGACGCAAACATTGCGAAATTGGGAGAGGTAATGAGAAAGTTGTTTATTGGGAGTACTATATATTGAAGACGCCACGCTTCTAGCAGGAGCCGTCAAACACTGATAGAAATATGCCCTTAGTAAGGAGATCAAATGACACCGCAAGACAATGAAGACATCTGGGCGCAGATGTACAAAGCCACGAGAAAAGAATACCATCCAGAGGATGTGTCGCCATTTATTCAGGCACATCACGTCGTGGCCGCCGTCCAGAGCGCCAAAACCGGCAAGATTTATACTGGATTCTGTATCGAGGGCGCAAGCGGTGTCATGAATCTTTGCGCCGAGCGCGTCGCAGCTTTGAATATGTATATGAGCGAGGGCAACTTGATTGCGAGGAGACTAATTGCCTGCCGCGACAAAGCACCAGCGAACGGTGGAACGCCTTGCGGAGCCTGCCGCGAATTCTTTATGCAAGCAGCATACGAGAACCGCGAGATGGAGATTTTGACAGACTTCGAGACTAGAAAGACAGTCTTACTAAAAGATTTGATTCCGAACTGGTGGGGAGACAAGAGATATAAAGTATAGATTACCCCCCCTATTCCGACTACCTATAAAAAGATGCTCGTCACGTACGAGTATCTTTTTATATCTTTATTCCGCAACAGAGTCTTCTTCTGCTATTTTAATATCTTCAAGTTGAGCTTTATAATTCTTTTCAGCCGCAGCCCGTAAAGCATTTAAGAAACGCTGGCTATGGAGCCTAGAATTGATTTGTTCCGCAACCTCGATAATAAATTCTAGATCAATGCCAAGACACCAGGTTTCAATATAGGCTACTGTTTCTTCTTCGTCCACGGACAATAGCTCCACGATCGCTTTTTCGGCTGCTTCAAAATCGGGCTGTTCTAGCCCACTCCAAGCCTGCAAGCGAGCGCGTTCGTTGATTAAGTTTGATATCTTGTCGGCAATTCCTGCGCCTTTCATTTCTTCCTTCCTTTCTTGTTAGATTTTGTCGGTTGTTCAAAGTCCGGAAATACTGTCTCTATTTTACCATTACGGATAATAATTCCGATCCGAACACCCTTGTATGTCCCGAAAGCTTTCTCGCCATCAGGAACCTTCGCCGTACCTTTAAGCTTTGCAATGTAGCTTGCAGCGGCTTTAATCGTTCCTTCAGTCCAATTGCTCGGGAACCAAGCATGGCCATTTTCGACACGATCCTTAGGGTTCTTATGATTGGGAATTTTGCCCAACCGTACGCCATTAGGATAGGTCTTTGTAACCTCCGGCTCGTAACGCGTACCTTGAAGCTTATTAATATTAGCCTGACCATGCCCACCGCTCACGGGACGGTTCGTTTTATTGAAGTCGCCCTGGTTTGCGTGATTAAGATTTTTGAGCGGCAATGTCGCCACTGATTTACCACTCAATGAAGGCGGGGCTTTCGTGGCGCCAATTGTGTGGCTGTAGCTGCCGGTTGGTTTTACTCCCATAGCTATCCCCTTCCATGACAAATCTTTGCCCACTCGTCATACTGAATAAAAGAAGCGCGGTCTCTGAACTCATCAAAGATTTGCTTTGGCATTGGGCCATAAACTAGGACATACTTCGGTTCCAAGTAATCCAGCATCGCCCGGAGACCTTCGCGGAAACAATACCCGTAATCGTCACCTTTAACGCTGCCATGAGAGCCAATACAAACAATATTTTGCTTTGGGCACCCAAGAAAGGCGATAGGCTCCGGAAACACACATGTCGAATACGTACGCTCGTCACTCCAACGCGGGTTAGCTATAACTGGGATTCCAGACTCCTGCAAATGACATGCAATCGCATTCCTGCGATAAACGTTAAGAAGTTGGCAACTGAACGGAGAATCGAGTGCTAGCGAATTATCCGGTGCGATTATACCGCCAAATCTTCGCAAGTCCTCAATCATTCCATCAGGATCACGAATGATATCCGTAAACAAGTCATCATTCTCATAGAAGCAAACGAATGCTTCCTTTAGATTCTTGACGTAGTTTCGTTTTGAGAATGGAACGAGAAGTTTCGGAAAGATTATCTCGTTCATTGGCTCGATGATTGGAATTTCGAACTGACCGTCAAAATGCGCATTTTTGACGAATCCTGAATTAAATCCGTCATTCATATTGATTGATTTTTTCTTAGTCATATCAAACTCCTTATATTAACTTCTGGAGCTATCAAAGCATGGCTATGATATTTTTTGGGCCGAGTCTGACGAAGTCTGATTTTTGCCAAACTTTTTAATCAGTTCGACTAGTTCATCATAATTTTTACAGTGTCGAATTATATCATCTTTACTAATCCGAGTATGAACAATAATATATCCGGCACGAACTACACAAAATGCTTTCTTTATTGGTTTTGGCAGCTGTATTTCTCTTAGCTTTTCTTGAACCGAATGAATCTTTTTCTCATCAAGATACACTTTCTGGT
>JAUMYE010000079.1 GCA_030528815.1 Candidatus Saccharimonadota bacterium
TCCGAGGCGCTTAGCGATTTCCTTCGCTGCCTGTGAGCGGGTGATCTCGCTTTCGAACATGCTAACTACAATAGCGTATTCTGAACCACGCATTTTTGTATCTGCATAGCTCAGACCAATGGAGAGCTTGCTCAGATGGCGATTGAATACCTGCTCGGGATCGCCAGTAATGATAAGTTTAGAGCGATCGCCCTCTCTCTTCATCAGCTGGTTCATCTGGAATCTTTCGAGGTCCTGGGTCTCGTCAAGGATGATAAACTTGTCCGAGAGTGAACGGCCACCCATATTGATGATGGGGATAAACTCGAAATATTCCTGGATATAGCGCTCAATATCTTTTTTGATCTGAGCTCTACTCTTGGGTTTTCCGTCCTTTTCCTTGTCGCCACGAAGCTTGAGATAAGACTCGAGGTTATCTGTAATTGGACGAGCCTTCGCAAGGGTCTTCGCTGTCTCGTCGCCCGGAAGGAAACCGATTTCTTTTCCGAGCTCGCCATCTCTCGGGCAGACAAAGATCGACTCGTAAGTCGGATTCTTGTCGAAGATTGTCAGCTGTGCACCGATTGAGGTGGTGAGGAAGGTTTTACCAGTGCCAAAAGGTGCCGGACATATAACGATCGGGATTTTCTCTGCAGGGGCCATGATTGCTTCTGCGAGCATTGCCTGACCGGGTGTCCTGGGCTGAATGCACTTAGGAAGATTGTGGATGTAGTGAATCTGCTGAACCACGTATTCCTTAACCTTCTCGCCTTCTTCGGTTTCTTTTTCGATCTCTTCGAAGCGTCCGATATAGTAAGTGAAATGCTTCTTATCGGTCTCCATGTCCTCGAACGGATCGAAATGGACGAACTCATTTACGTTGAGCGGTGCTTCGTCCGGGAAGTTTCTTTCGAACATTTCCTGAGTTACGTAGCCGTACTTGCACCAAGCGTCCATTGTTTCGGCGGTGAGTGTGAGTCTACGTCTTCCGGTATATACTTCCGGATTCACGTGGGCTACATCTATGCCGTTGAGACTGGCTTCTGCTACGAGGAAATTGTCGCCAGTGAGGATTGCTACATCTTCTCTGTCCTTGAATTCGCTGTTATTGATAAACCATTTAGCGGCAAGAACAGTGATGGCGGCAGTGCTTTTGGCTTCACGTTCGCTCTCGTCGAGCTGTTTCTGAAAAGCGACACGCATGCCGTTTTCGCAGACGTATTCTTCGCCAGCGCTTTTGTGGATTGTTTCTAACATATGTGCAAAGCTAACGATGAGCTTGCTAGCTGCTTCGCCTCTGTTTGAGAGCTCATCCCTGAACTGTCTGCATCTTTCGATGTAGTGGGTCGGGATGATCATGAGTTCGGCCTTGAGCTTAGTCTCGGCAGAAGGCTCGAGGACGTCAGGATCGCCAATAAGGCAGTCCAAACCAGGGACGATATACTTGTGCAATCTTTCTTTTTCGCTCATGTCAAAACCTCCTTTTGGTTGACACTGGAACTTCTGTGTTCCATGGATTTGTAATGTACTCCTTAATACCCCCGATAGAGATGATTAAGTGTTTATATTGTAACATTTTTTCTCGATTATTCAAGGCGAGGGCCAATAAAAAGCCCCGAGCGCGAAGCTCAGGGCAAAATAATAATTATCGAGTGCTCTTTGGCCACCAATCGGGCGGTGCGATATCTTCGAGTTCGTTGTCGGGAGTGCGGCGACGGAATCCTTTGAAATCGTTGAGTTTACCAACGTAAAGGCTGCCCGAATAGGTAGTAAAGTATGCGTGGGTGTTGCTGCAGCGGAACTTTACGATTTTGGTGGTCTCGATGAGGGTTTTCCATTCGTTGCAGTAAGCAACGATGTGCATGTGGAACTTTGGGGTTGTAATCATGCCGCCGAGGTTGCAGATGAAGACGTCTTTATATCCTTCTGTCGTCTCCGGATCGCTGCTGTACGGGATCATGATTGTCCACTTTTCGATTCTCTTTTCTTTCATGTCTTTGTTTCCTCCTTGTTCTATGAGATGGACTGAAAATAGGGGTAGAAACACTCGTAAATGTGCGATGCTTTCTATACAAAAGCTTTTCTAGAATACCATCTTTTTGGCGTGTTGTCAAATTGCATAAAAAAGAACCCCTGCTCTGAGGGGGTTCTTTTAGATTAGTCGCGGTTGCGGAAGCTAAAGAAGATTGGCGTGCCGCCAAAGTCGTAGGCTTCGCGGAGACGGCGTTCTAGATAACGCTTGTAACTCCAGTGAAGGAGGCTGAGGTTGCTACCATAAACTACGAACCAAGGTGGACAAGTGTCGGTCTGGACCATGTAGCGTAGCTTTGGATGGGTATTCTTAAGGCCGGCCGGTGGATGGGCGTTTATGGCGTCTTGTAGAAGCTTGTTAAGGTCGGCAGTCTTTAGTTCGGCATGGCGAGCTTCGTTGATATTGTTTGCGAGCTCGAAGATCTTTGTGGTGTTCTTGCCAGTTAGAGAGCTGGTCATGATAACTGGAGCGAATGGGATAAAGTTGAAATCGTAGGTGATTTGATCAAGGATTTCGTCGGAAGTCTTGCCTTCAAGGTCGGTCTTTGTAACGACGAGGATAATGCCCTTGCCTGCCTTGATAATTTCGCCAGCTAGGGTCTGATCGAGCTTGCAATGTGGCTCGGTGCTATCGATAAGGAGGCAGCAGACGTCGGATTCTTCGATTGCGGACAAAGTGCGGAGTGCGGAGAACTTTTCGATGCCTACTTCCCTCTTGCCAGAGCGGCGAAGACCCGCAGTGTCTAGAAGTTCGATTGCTTTGCCTTTATAGCGGATTGTAGTGCGGTTGACGTCACGGGTGGTGCCAGAAAGGTTAGCAACAATGGCTTGCTGCTTTTGGGCTAGGTTGTTAAATAGAGAGCTCTTGCCGACGTTTGGGCGGCCAATAAGGGCAAGTTTGAGACTGTCTTCTTCTTTGACCTTCTGAGAAGTTTTGAAGCCGATTTTTTCTAGTTCAAATAGGATACGGTCGCGAAGGTCGTTGATATGTAGACCGGTGGTTGCGGAAGTACGGATGAGATTCTTGATGCCGAGGCTATAGAATTCGTCGACCGATAAAGCCTCGCCGAGGTCGGCTTTATTTAGAAGAAGCAAGGTTGGCTTGCCGCTCTTGAGGGCTTTCTTGGCGATGAGTTTATCGTCCTGGTTTGGATATTTGGTGCTGTCTAGTGCGATAAGAATAAGATCTGCACTGTCGACGGCATCTTCGATCTGTTCCTGAATATGGCTTTCGAACTCGTCGTCAGGATCTTTAAGACCAGCTGTGTCGATCAAAATATAACGGTCATCGACGCGGCCCATGACGTTATCCCTAGTGGTACCAGCTTCGCGAGCGACGATAGCTTGCGAGTGGCGAACAAGGCGGTTAAAAAGGCTGGACTTGCCAGCGTTGGTTTGGCCGATAATGGCAACAACTGGTAATTTCATAACTGTTTAGATTATATCAAAATTGACAAATACTGTAAAGTGTGTTATAATGAAAATGTTCCTGTTTGGAACCAAACATTTGACCTAACTTTTTTGAAAATAAAATAGCCCCTTTGAGAGAGGGCTATTTTTTGTGTTTGGATTTAATGAATGAATAGATTGCGATATAGATAGCAATACCTGCGCAGGCACCAAGGCTATCTATGACAATATCTAGAGGATTGCCGTCGCGTTCTGGAATGAAGCTCTGATGGAACTCGTCGATACAGGAGTAGGTGGCGGCTATTGCGAGCGAGATTATAGTGTATTTGAAGCCGATGATCTTGCGATGCTTGATACTTCTAAAGAAGTTAATAAGCGTAATGCCAAGTACTGCATAAATTGTAAAGTGGGCGATTTTTCTAACGACGCCATTCGGGAGTCCTAGCTTAGCGGCGAAGCCTAGTGAAATACTGTCTGAATCTTCCCCATTTTGGGCGGAAAAATTCCAGATAAGAATCATGACTAGGATTGGGAAAATGATTTGCCAGTATTTTTTGATATGTTTCACTGTTCTAGGATAGCACAACTTTTGTATTTTGGATTTTACAGATAAGATAAAATCTGTTATTATGTATCTAAGTGGTCCCGTCGTCTAGTGGTCCAGGACGTCTGGTTCTCATCCAGAAAATCAAGGGTTCGACTCCCTTCGGGATCACCATTT
>JAUMYE010000080.1 GCA_030528815.1 Candidatus Saccharimonadota bacterium
ATTGCAGGTGCAGCTGGTGCTTCAGGCATTGATGGAGCCTGTGGCATTTCTGGCATAGCTGGAGCTTGTGGTGCAAACTCTGCAATTGGTGCTTCTGGAGCAGCCGGAGCTTCGACCTGTGGAACGAATGCTGTGTCCGTAGTAAGATTCTGAGCTGGATTCTGCTGTGGTTCAGCTGCAAAATCTGCAGGATTTGGCATTGGTGGCATGACTGGCATTTCTGGAACGGCTGCGGCTTCTGGTGCCTGTGGTGCAACTGGTGCTGGAGCTACTGGAGCTTCCGGAGCAGCTGGCATTTCGGGCATTGCAGGAGCAGCTAGTGCTTCTGGCATAGCCGGAGCTTCAGGCATGACTGGCGCCTGTGGTGCGGCTGGCATCTCTGGCATTGCAGGAGCCTGAGGAGCAAACTGTGGTGCTGCTTCTGGGGCTACTGGTGCCTCTGGTGCTGCAGGTGCAGGTTGTTCAGCTGCTGGAGCCTGAGGTGGAATTGGTTCAAGTGTTGGTGGGGTAGCAGGATTAATTGGCTCGCCAGGAGCTGCTGGGCGAGGTGGAATTGCTGCTACGGTGTCAAGATTTGCTGCGGCGTTTGAATTTGGTGTATCGCCAAGCAAATCATGGACGGTATTAACTACGTCCTCGATACCGACCTGAGACTTAACAAGGTAGCGGTCTGCACCGAGTGCTTCGCCGCGTTGTCTCTGATCGTCGCTCGAAAGAGCTGTCATCATAATTACTTTGATATTCTTTGTTTCTGGTGTAGCGCGCAAGATATCTAGCATATCGAAACCAGAAATCTTTGGCATCATTACATCTGCAATGATTAGATCTGGTTTTTCCTGCACGGCAAGAGCAAGGCCTTCTTCGCCATCGCCAGCAGATACGATATTATAGCCTTCTGCGACCAACCTGATACTATAAATTTCGCGTAGGGACTTATCGTCCTCGACTAACATTATCTTGGTCATCTTACATCCATTCTATAATAATTATGCTTAATTTTCTAGTAACTTATTTTTTGCCTGTTCGGCCAAATTATCCATCACGAAGCGTTGTTGTTTGTAAACTTCGTCGCTCATGCGTGGGAAGCTAACAGTGAAGGTGCTACCTTTGCCGACTTCGCTTGTAACTTCGATATGTCCATTCATAGATTCAGTACGCTTCTTAACAAGATAAAGACCAAGACCTGTGCCGCCAATTTCGCGCGTGTCGCTATTATCTATGCGGTAGAACTTCTGGAAGACATGTGTAAGCTCCTCGCGTGGCATACCAATACCAGTGTCCTGAACAGAAACATGAACGTTCTCGATATCTGCGCTAACATTAACAATTACCCAGCCTTTTGGCGTGTATTTAATAGCGTTTTCGAGTAGGTTATCTATAATCTCGCGGTAAGAATCGATGTCTAGGCTGGTATAGACGAGTTGGCCAAGCTTTTTGCCGCCGCCAAAGTTCTGATCGGTATTGCCAGAAGTAAAACGGAAGCCCAAGCCCTTTTTCTGGATGTTTGGAATCTGTCCCTCGACAATGCTTCTTGTTGTAGCGACTAGTTCTACGGGCACCATATGAAGCTTTGAGAGCTGATCGTCCATCTTGGTGGTATCAAGAAGATCCTGAAACAAATGACCAAGGTGTTGGGAAGCTTCGTGGGCTTTCTGTAGGTAATCCATAGCGCGCGAGTCGATTGTAGCGGTAGCAGGATTCATGGCAAGGCCAAGATAGCCCTCGATGCTTGCGACGGGGGTGCGCATTTCGTGGCTAGCCGTAGAGATGAAATCGTTACGCTCTTCTTCCTCTTTGAGCTGTTGAGTAATATCGCGGAAAGTAACAACAAGATTCGAACCAGCGCCATTGGTTGGTGTAACAATAATAGAAACAGGGGTAATCTTTTGACTATCTAGGGTCTGTAGCTTGAAATCGCGTGTTTCGCCGGTTTTACCACTGTTGAGCGCAAAAAGAATTGGGTTTTTGTCGTCTGGAACCGACTTATCGTCTTTATCAAGAAGCTTAATTGAGCTACCGAAATCTAGACCAACAATCTCGTCTTTAGATTTGCCTATCATGTGCTCGCCAGCTGGGTTTACAAGCTGAATATTTTTATCGGTGCCAATAATAACGATACCTTCGCGAATATATTGAAGGACCTGTTCATTAAGGGCGTTCTTGGCGCTTTTTTGTTCATTGACTTGCTCGATGTTGCCCGAGCTGATTATTGGGCCAGTCGTGGCCGGTTCGTTTTTCCTAAATAAGCCCATATATAACTAATATTTTAGCATAAGCAAGGAAGTAAAATGTATAACAAAAAGGCCGGAGCGCTGGGGCTTCGGCCTTAGGTAGTGTTACTGTCTGTTTACTTCGAGAGACTCAAGGCAAAGGTTGTATATGATATTCATAATGTCAGTGAGATATTTGACAGGGATATTTGGATGGTAATTGTGGATGCACTGACGAACGGTTCTGGTGTCGTAGTTATTGAAGAGATCGTTATAGAATTTAGGGCTTTCGCCTGTGAGGGCGGAGCCTTCATAAAGATCTCTTGCGACAACTTCCAGAACTTCTTCTCTTGAATAGCCTGCGCTGATGAGTCTTGAAATATTGCTCGGAGTGTCAAGGAGGAGCAGATTCCAGGAAATGAGGTTGTTTTCTGCGAAAGCCTTGAAAGCATCAGGGTGAGCAAGTACTTCGGAGAGACTATCGTCGCCAACATAGTCGCCAAAGAACTTGCCGAGATCATAGCGATAACAATAATCTGCATTTGCCATAGCGATAACGTCTTCGTAATTCTCTACCACATCTTCGAGAGTGGTGGTGTTATTAATTTCAACAATCATAATTCAAACGACCTTTCTAAAGAATGTAGACCAGACAGTGTCTAGCCCCAATGTAAAGCCTGTTATAAAAGGCCTTGCATCGAGGCTAGAAACTAACACTTTTAAAGAGCGATTAACGCATTATAAAACTAAAGACTTATGCTGTCAAGGGTATGAGACCTATTTACAAAATTAACAGATATGTTTTAGTATGCTAGCTTGGGCTATGCAAAAGCATTATGCTATAATAACTGTATATGAATAAAGATGTCATCTATATAGAGCCAGAAGACGATATCACAGATATTCTTGCAAACATTAAGGGTGCAAAGAATCGAGTTGTCGCCCTGGTGCCGCCAAAGAAAGCCGGTGTGCTTCGCAGTGCGGTTAACTTTAAACTAATTGCTAAAACCGCAACCCGCGCAGACAAGGTTGTTGTTCTTATTAGCAACGACGAATCGCTTGTTAAACTTGCTGCAGCTGCTGCTATGCCTGTTGCAAAGAATCTTCAGAGCAAGCCTCAGCTTCCAAAGATTTCTAATAGCAAGGAATTTGGCGAAGAGCCAAGCGATGTTATTGAAGGCAAGAAAGCTTCCAAAGTTCAGGTAAAGAATAATACCGAAGAAGCAAAAGAAGGAGAGGGCGACGAAGAGCTCGAGTCTGTAAACTCTGAGGTTCGTCCAGCTTTCAAGACCGCAAAAGAAGATTCCGCTCCAAAGAAGAGTGAAAAAGTCGACGACGTTATTGAGCTTGACGGCGAAAAAGACGATCCAAAGGAAAAGAAAGCTTTCCGTGGTATCAAGGCTGCGCCATTTTCTGGTAAAGTTCCAAATTTCAAAAAGTACCGCATTCCAATCATTGCTGGCTCGATTGCTGTGGTTCTTCTTGTTGTTTTCTTGGTCTGGGCAAACGTCGTTGCTCCAGCCGTAGATATCGCAATCAAGATCAAGACTTCTACTGTAAACTTTGCAGAAAAAGTTACCTTTACGACTAATGCCGAAAGCGCAAGGCCAAGCGAAGGTGTCTTTATGCTCGAAGAAAAGAGTATCAAAAAGACTGCCGAGGCTGAGTTTGAGGCTACCAAGGAAGTAGATAAGGGTGAAAAAGCTACCGGTACTATTAAACTTACAATTCCTGCAACTAGTGGCTATGCCTATCCTGAAAGCGCAGTCGAGCAGGGCGCATCGCTTGCTGCTGGCGAAGAGTTTACTTTTGGTGAGCTAACTTTCAAGGTTCTTGAAGGCTCTTCTGTGTCTGGCGACGATATTGACTA
>JAUMYE010000081.1 GCA_030528815.1 Candidatus Saccharimonadota bacterium
AGCGAGAATCATCGCCTGCGAGACCACCTTGGGTCTGAGCTCTCCAGATATCTAACGAGCCATCTCTGACTGCAGAATCAATCGCCTGCTTCTCTGCCGCAGCCGCTTCTTGCTGTTGCTTATACGCGTTAGCTTCACCGACTTTCTGAGCAACATAATTATCCAACATCGCATTGAATTCTTCCTCAGATAAACCTTCTGGTTGGTTGGCCAAGAAATCTCCTAGCTCAGAACCGATTTCGTTCAAAGTTCTACCGTTCTCTTCGATAAGGCCAGCATCTCTACGAGCCTCAAAGATTTGAGTTTGAGCTTTATTGACAGCATCGTATGCTCTATCCGCACGCTCACCCTCTGCGACGACGCCCTGAATCTCGCCAAGCTGACGCTCAGTTTCTTCTTTGATCCCCTGAACGTCGCCACCATTCTCGCGAAGAGATTCACTGATATTATTCATTGCTCTAACTCTCGAGCGACCATCATGAGCAATCAGATCATTCTGCGCCTGAGCCTGCCAAATATCTAGCGAACCATCTCTAACAGCCGAATCAATCGCTTGCTTCTCTGCAGCGGCAGCCGCCTGCTGCTGCTTGTAAGCCTGAGCATCACCGACCTGCTGAGCAACATAATTATCTAGCATCGAATTAAACTCTTCTTCAGATAAACCTTCTGGTTGGTTCGCTAAGAAACTTCCAAGTTCAGAGCCAATCTCATTCAAAGATTTGCCGTTCTCTTCGATAAGGCCAGCGTCTCTACGAGCTTCAAAGATCTGAGTTTGAGCCTTATTCACGGCATCGTATGCTCTATCTGCACGCTCGCCTTCAGCAACAACACCTTGAATTTCACCAAGCTGACGCTCAGTTTCCTCTTTAATTCCTTCAACATTACCGCCATTTTCGCGCAAGGATTCGCTAATGTTTCTTCTTGCATTAACCTGCGAACGTCCATCATGAGCAATCAAATCATTCTGCACCTGAGCTCTCCAGATATCTAACGAACCCTGATTGACCGCAGAATCAATCTCTTGCTTCGCTGCTGCGTCAGCCTCTTGCTGCTGCTTGTAAGCTTCTGCTGCGCCAACCTGCTGAGCAACGTAGTTGTCTAGCATAGAATTAAACTCTTCTTCAGATAGGCCTTCTGGCTGGTTTGCTAGAAAATCGTTTATTTCCGCCCCAACTTCATTCGAAGCTCTACCATTTCCTTCGATCAGGCCAGCATTTCTACGCGCCTCAAAGATCGCCCTTTGCGCTCTTCCTACCGCATCGTAAGCCCTATCCGCCTGTTCGCCTTCAGCAACGACACCTTGGATTTCGCCTAGTTGTCTCTCGGTTTCGTCTTTGATACCCTGAACATCACCGCCGTTCTCGCGCAAAGCATCACTAATCATAGCTCTTTGCGCAGCACCAGAACGGCTATCATCTTCGGCTAGACCCGCTCTCGCTTGAGCCTGCCAAATCTCTTGAACGCCTTGACCGACTGCCGAATTGATCTCATCAGCCTCAGCTTGCGACTGCGCCTGTTCTTCACGCCAATCATTCACCATCTCGTCGTGAACGAACATAGCAAAATCAGCTTTCTCTTCATCCGTTAGCGTGTCGTAGCCTTCAAGTCCAACACCCCACTCTGAGTTTTGCCAATTAGAAAAATCTTTACGCCAATTCTCGTTCGAAGAAAAACCAGGATGCGTCTTCTGATATACATCCATTGCTAGCCTTGATTCTACATCCGCCAAAGGATGGCGTTCTTGCTGCTCATGAACTTCCGAAGCGTTCTCTGTCTGCTCTTCAGTACTATCAGCAACTTTCTCGTTCTCATTAACGCTATCTTCTGGGGTCTCAAAAGCTTTTGTCCACTCGTTCTCGACAGCGCCAGAGTTCTCTTCGTTTTTGCTAAGTTTATCGTAATTCACTTTTTATTCTCCAAGTTTTGGCCTTTACTCTACTATACCATAAGCACTATCAATTCGCGATTCGCCACCCCTTAAAAAAGATGATATAATAATGAAGTTAATAAAAATTTAAGGAGTACAAATGAAATTATCCGAAGAGCTCCAGTGGCGTGGCTTCTATGCAGAAAACACCCTGGAAGATATCACTGACCTAGACAAAGCTCCGCGCAATTTCTATTGGGGTACCGATCCAAGTGCCGATTCGTTGCATATTGGCCACCTTGCCGCCCTCATGATGTGCGCTTGTTTTGTTCGCCACGGATATACTCCTTATTATCTTGTAGGCGGTGCAACTGGCCAGATTGGCGACCCAAAGGACACCGTCGAACGCGATCTCAAAGGTCTCGACGAAATCGCAAAGAACAAAGTCGCCCTTGCAAAACAGATCGTCAAGGTTACTCACTCCCCAGAAAACACCGAGATTTTGGACAACTACGATTGGTTCAGCGAAGTCAAATTCCTTCCATTCCTACGCGAAATCGGCAAGGCTTTCAGTATGACTCAGCTTCTCGATCGCCAGTTCGTTCAGAACCGTATCGGCGAAGGTGGCTCTGGTATCTCTTATGCCGAGTTTAGTTACACTCTTATCCAGGGCTACGATTTCCTACACCTATTCCGTACACACAACGTAGATCTTCAACTCTGTGGCGCTGACCAGTATGGCAACTGCACTTCTGGCATTCACCTAATCAAGCGTCTAGAAGACGCCAAGGCAGACGCCTACTCTTGCCCTCTCGTAATCGACAAGGTTACTGGTCGCAAATTCGGCAAGTCCGAAGGCAACGCCGTCTGGCTAGATAGCACCAAGACCAGCGTCTTCGACTTCTATCAGTTCTGGCTCAACCAGTCCGATGATGATCTAGACCGCTTCTTCAAGATGTATACTCTTGTAACCCCAGAAGAACTCGAGCAAATCCTTGCCAAACACAACGATAATCCATCTGCTCGCTTTGGCCAAAAAGAACTCGGTCGCCGCATTACCGCTGTTGTTCATGGCGAAGAAGCCGCAAACAGCGCTGCCAAGCTCAGCGAATTCCTCTTTGCTAAAGACCAGGATTTCACCCAGCTAGATGACAATGACCGCAAGCTCCTAGCCGAAAGCTTCCCTGTAGCAGATAAGGGCCAGAAACTATCTGATATCCTCGTCACTACTGAGCTCGCAAGCAGCAAAGGCGAAGCCCGCAAGTTCCTAAGCGGCAACGCTATCTCTGTAAACGGTCAAAAAGTCACCGAAGATATCGATATTACCGAGCCAAGCCTTATCAAGCGCGGCAAAAACAAGTTTGCTTACGTAAAATAAGACTCAAGACGAGCCAAAAGCTCGTCTTTTTTGTTCCCGAAAAACCATAAGCCCTAATTGACTTTTTAGGCATTTTATGGTAAAATATATAAGACTTTCACAGAGATACTTTAGGAGGTGTTAGTATGCTGAAAGTAGTATTCGTTTTGGCTATTCTGGCCATCATCGCGTTTATCGTATACTGGTTTATCATTCTCTCTCAAACTGTTTGGCACATCACCTATGCAGGTATAATCGCCAAAGAGAAAAAGAGACAGAAGAAGGACAAAATCATGGTCATCCGTGAATGTCCTGGAAACGACCGCATGGACGGACAGGAATTCGGTCTGAGTGCAGATGAGTTCTTTACAGGGTGGAAAATCGTAGAAATTCGGGCAAAATCCCAAATCTTGATTGAAACCCCTAGAGGACAAACCATCACCCCAGCTCAGGCAGAAAGCCTACTTAAAAAGCTTGATGAAATCATCCCTACTGCTAAAAGCGGTGGCGCTTCCCTGTCTATCCGAACTGATACCAATTCCAATGGCAAAGTGTTCGTTGTAGTTAATTATCCAGTTGGTGCAAGAAAATTCTCTGAAGAATCTACCAAGAAACTTCGGAAGACAGTCAAAAAACTGTTTGTTTTCTGGCATGCTCCTGGATGGCCAACCAAAAGCAGCGAGATCAACAAAATGCTCGTCAAGCAAGGCATCACCCCTAATCCGGTGAGACCGTCGAAGTACAAGCGACGCAAATAACCTCTGAAAGGCTGCAGAAATGCAGCCTTTTTCCTGTTTTTAGGTCATTTTAGCTATTAAATGTGGCATATATATTGACATTT
>JAUMYE010000012.1 GCA_030528815.1 Candidatus Saccharimonadota bacterium
AGATTTGACGAAGCGTCTTTGGTCTGCGATAGATAAAAAATTAGTGCAGGTCATTGATGCGGGGGACAACGGACAGTTCCCTGAGATTGCAAACGAGATGCCTATAATGAACCTCGACGAATTGATTGGTGAGTTTAATCCGGTTTGGAAAGACAGTCAGACTATCGAATCTCAGAATCGTTGCTTTATTAAGGCGGTCGATTTTGCGGGTGGAATATTTGATAGAATGATGGTTTGTGAAACGGCGAAGATTTCGGCGATTTCTACGGTAGAATCGGCAATCAATAAATCTGAAGACGGAGTTCTGATTCTCCCCAAGTATCTTCCATGGGAAGAGTATGTAATCAGCTCCGATAATCCCAAGGCAAGAAAAATCATGTTGGCAGTATTTCCATCCAATCGTGATGAGGGCTGCTATATCGTAATGTCCCCACGGGACGAATCTGGCAAGAGCAGAATGCTAATGCCAGCAAACTGGCGCGGAAAGCGCAATGAAGAGCTTGATGATTTTGTTGAAGGCGGTACATTCTGTCATGCAAACGGCTTTATGGCTGTTGCAGATAGTTTCGAACATGCAGTTTCGATGGCTCATGCGGCAATTTCCGACCCTGGCAGCGAAATGCTTGCAAGCTAATAAGTTCACCTACTTTGTGTTCGGCCACTATATATGTGGCCGATTTTTATTGCCCCCTATAACTAGATATGGTGTGCAAAAACTATTGACACACACTATATCTAGGGTTTAGAATAAAAGCATAAGCAACAACGCACGCTAAGAAGTAATAAACAAGAGCAGCGTAGCGCAAAGCTAAAGCAAAAACGATAAACCAAGACAAGGATGGGGTTATGAAGAATATCATTTATTTTGATGCACGCGATAAAAAGAGCTTCAACTTTAAGCGTTATGCGAAGTCGCTTAAAACTCTCGCGGATGTTCCGGAGAAGGCAATCAAAGAAGCTCTCAAAAACGTTGATCAATACGAAAATATGCACGTGAGCGTTCTTGTGGAGTTGGGAACGGCTTTGCTTGCAAAGTATGGCAACGAAGATATCGCGAAGAAGTATTTCGAATCTCATGACCAGTATTTTGGCGGTAAGTTTGAACGTTTGCGCCGTATTACGGGTTATCTTGTCGGTACACTAGATAGATGGAACGATGGTAAGAAAGCAGAAGAGCATGCACGCGTAAAACATTCCGTTAATTCCAGTATCAACGACAATGAGCGTGCTAGCAGACTTGCCGAGCAGGCGATTGCTAGAAACGTTGCCTATGCAGCTTAGACTCCATTAGCTGGAAATATCCGCAGAAATGCGGGTATTTTTTGTTGAAATATGTAAAAAATCAATAAAAAAGTCCCAAATGTTAACTTTTGTTGCGGAAATGTAAGGCGTAGTTGGTGGTAGTTTTCGTTGCGCAACCATATAATTAGGGCATAAATTATTTAATTTAAGGAGCATTTATATGACATTACCAGAAAGATTAACTAAGCTTCGCAAGCTTGCTGGCCTTTCGCAAGAAGAGGTTGCAGAAAAGCTCGAAGTAACAAGGCAAACAGTTTCGAAGTGGGAAACCGGCCAATCTAGTCCAGATCTAGATAAGGTATTACCACTTTGTGGACTATATAATGTAACGCCTGATGAATTGTTGCATGATGGTGGAACCGAAGGAGCAGAAAAAGAAATCGCCGAGAATAACTTTGCCCGTTCAGAGGAACAAGACGAAAGGATTATGGCAAAGAAGAAACTAACAGGTATTCTTGGCGGTGTATTATTATACTTCGTCGCAATTGCATTTATCATGATTGCAATTCCTGTTATCCAGATTAGTCCAGTAGTTGCTAGCGCAATCTTTATTCTATTATTCGCAGTCGCAACGCTCATTATTATTTATTCTTCTATTATTTATAAGAAGAAATCGCATAAAAAGATAGCTGATACAAAAGAGAAAAAGTTATACAAGACTATTGATAGTGTTTTGGCATTTTCGACTTTGGCTGTCTATCTACTCGTAAGCTTCATGACTATGGCATGGCATATTACTTGGATTATTTGGATTATCTATGCCGTACTTAGCCAAGCCGCAAAACTAATTATTATGTTAACTACAGGAAAGGACGTTGACGATGACGAAGAATAATCGTGGAGGCTTGATTGCCGGAATTATTGTTTTATTTCTTATCGCTGCTAGTTTTGGTGTATTTCTTGTCTTTGCTATTGGTCATTTTGGTGGTTTCAACTTTGGTGGCTTTAGCTTGGGCGAAAGTAACCACTTGGCACTTGAGAAAGAATTTGAGCTAGATAATGTTAATTTGATTAGCTCAGATAGCGATACTGCAAATATTCATATTTCAAAGAGTACTGACGGTGTAGAAAAAGTTAAGGTGCATATCTTAGCAGAAGAGAAAGTAAAGGTTTCTGCCGAGAAGAATGATAGCTCGATTGATATTTATGCCAAGGAAGAGTGCCATTTTATTTGCTTTGGCCAAAAGAAGAGCACGATTGATATTGTCTTGCCTGAAAATTATGAGGGTGATTTTAAAATCAAATCCGATGCTGGCGATATTGATATCGATGATTTTGAGAAAGCTAGCCTAGATCTTGATGCTGATGCTGGCAATAATAAAATCGGCAAACTAAAAGCCATAACAGCAAATGTCGATACTGGCAAAGTGGAAATCAAGGGCGCAGAAAACATTAATGTTGAAATTGATGCTGGCGATCTTCGCATTAACGAATGTACGAACAAGCTTTATGTAAAGAATGATACAGGAAACGTCGAAATCGATAATCTAAGTCTAAAGGAAGATTCTACGGTTATTGTCGATGTTGGCAATATCAAAATAAATAACGTTGGCGATGTTCGCGTAGACGTAAATAAGAGTGTTGGTAATAGCAGTGTTAATGGCGGCAATCCAAAAGCCGATGTTAATCTTACTGTTAAAGCAGACGTTGGTAATATAGACATTCGCTAAACAAAAAGCCACCAGTTTTGCTGGTGGTTTTTTGATGATTAGTTTTGTAGGAAAGCTTCACAGTATTCTTTGATTTTTGGTAATTCTAGGCCACTGACGCAAGCAGATTTCCAACCAGCGTTTTTGGCTGCAGCGACGTTAGCTTCCGTATCGTCGAGAAAGAGGATATTTTCTGGCGAGATTGAAACTTGTTCGTTGATATGACTATAGATTTGTGGATTTGGTTTTGACAAGCCAAGATCGAAAGAGAAGAATAGATAATCATAATCTTCGAGTTTGAGCTGTTTCGAAATGCGCTCTTTGTCTAGAACGATGAGGTTAGATAAGATGCCGATACTACAACGATCTTTTAGGCTGGTTTCGTAGCTTGATACTTCTGGATAATAATCGGTTTTTGAAAGATGTTCTAGGAAGTTATGTTTAAAATCTTCGAAGTTTCCAGATAGATTTAAATCTTCTTTGATTTGATTGTATTTTGTTTCGAGCTCTTCTAGGGTTCTTGCGGAAGTAATGTCGTATTTGTCTAGGATTTTTGATTCTAGAATATCTTCGCCAGTGTAACCGAGTTTAGAAAAGACGTCTTGATAGGCCTTAAAGAAGGAATAGCCGGTTTTATGGCTATCTACAATGCCGCCCCAGTCGAAAAGAATTAGTTTTGATTGTTTCATGCAGTAATTATAGCAAGAGTGTTAATATAGCTAACAAGTATGCAAGAAGATTTGGAACGATTATTGAAGCTAATGAAACCAATTAAATATGGTTGGGTTGGTTATGATGGCGAAAAGCACGAAAGAATAGGGAAGAAATTTGCCGAAGAATATCGTTTGCAATTAAAGTCCGATCTTCTTTCGACGAAGCTTGGTGTTTGCTGGGATCAGGTAGAATATGAAGCTTGGGTGCTTGGCGATACCTGCGAGTTTAAACGTATCGCATTTGTATACTATGGCGAAAAAGAAATGCCATCACATACTTTTATTGTTGTGCATGAAGATAATGATTGGTTCTGGCTAGAGCATGCTTGGGGACGTAAGGCAGGGGTTTACAAGTTTAATAGTCTAGAAGAATTGCTGAAGGCGGCTATGAAGGATTGGATAAAAGATTTTCCTTTGCCAGATGATTATGATAAGGATAGAATTGCGATTTATGACTATCCGGAGCCACTCATGAATCTAAGCTCGGATGAGTTTTATAGACATCTTGAGACTGGTAAGAAGATAGACACTAAGAATATTGTATTCTAATTATTCTTCGCTTCGAAAAACGATATAATTAAGCTAAAGCTTTTTGATATCAAAAAAGGAGGATACTAATGAAGAAAAGAATAATAATTGGCGCATTGGCATTAAGTGCGATTTTTTCTCTTGTCGTATTTAGGCAGCCTGCTTCTGCTAGTTGCTCCGGTCAGATATATGTTAACACTGCATCTGGCTATATTTTTACGTGCGGAATGTCACCTGAAGAACAAAAAGAAGGTTTGGAAGGTTTTTCTATTGATTATGAAAAGAACAAGATTACATTAAATAACTACGACGGTGGAACGATTCATTATTATTGTTATGGTTATGGCGGTCCTTGTTTTACTCCGATAGATATGGAAATTGAGTTGATTGGCGAAAATAAGATAAGCTCGGAGTATTTTAATTCCGATAATGCAGATAATGAAGAGTTTGAGAACTCGGCATTCTTTAATATTGTTCCGAATTTTACGGGTAGTGGATCTTTGAAGATGGAAGCAGAAGTGCCTTTTGGCTTTAATCATGCCGAATTGGCGAAAAGTTTTTCCGTCGATGTAATTGGTTCTGATTTTGTAAAAACAGCAAACGAAGCAGAGACGAATATTCCTACTGATGGCGAGCAAGAAGAAAATAAAAAGACGGATACTACTGAATCATTTTTCGAAACAACGCTTGGAGTTGCTTTGCTAATTGCGGTTCCTAGTTTGCTAATTATCATAATCGTGATTTTGTTTGTAGCTCTTATAAATAAGGGCAAGAATACGCCAAATAACGCCAATAATATTCCGAATAATAACTAGTTAAGAAAATGAAAATCCCCCAAGCGATTCGCCTGGGGGATTAATTGTGTGGCAGATTATGCAGCATTGATTTTCACAGCGCCGTGAGCGAGCAGCTCAATTGCAGTACTAACCGCTACTGCATCTGCCAGCTCGGAAACAATCGCAATTGTACCGTTCTTGCCATCAAGATGGCTAAAGCGAACGACAGCGATTCTGCCATTGTGGATACCAACACCAAAGAGAACATTGCCATGCTTCGAATGAAGCAGGAAGAATGAGTTCATCTCGGGATGTCGCTCGTAAGAGCACTCGTAGCCATCGGCAGTAAGCAATTGCTCGAGCATAAGAAATCTCTCGGCCATGTGAATTCACCTCCTCTCTAAAGTGGTGGAGAACCGAAAGGTTCGCGGACATGCGTCTGATGTAGAGTTTATATCATTTTTTAAGGTAAAAGTCAATGCGGTAATGTAAAGGTATAATATATAGATATGGGATACGTAGGAAGTTATTTATGGAAAATGCGTCAGAAATTTGAGCACGACACAGTGATGTCTGCAACAACTGACGTGATACCGATTCGTGACGGTAAAATTTGTATGGTCTTAAATAGAGAACATCGTTTCTGGTGCTTTCCTGGTGGTCATGCAGAGCTAGGCCTTTCTTGGCAGGAAGCTGCAAGGAAAGAGTTGGTAGAAGAGGCTGGTTTAGTTGCAAAAGATGAAGATATGAAGCCTTTTGCAAGTATTTCTGGCTATACGATAACTTATGGATATAATGATCCGGTTAATCTTTTCTCGTTAAGCTTTGTTTGTGAGAAGTTTGATGAGCACGATATTGAAGACGAGGAAGAAATTGCAGAGAAGCATTGGTTTGAATTTGATGAGATTGACGGGTTAGAAAAATCTGTTTATGCAGATGCGATTTGGAAAGCATACAAGAAATACTTGGAAACGGGTGAGTTCCAACAGGTAGTGCTTAGGAATAACTAGCCTTTTGTAGATTAGCCAAAAAGATGGTATAATAACAGATAAGAATTATAGAAAGGTCTTATTTTGAGTTTACAAATTGGAATTGTTGGTCTTGCGAACGTTGGGAAAAGCTCGCTTTTTAATGCTTTGACAAATGCTGGCGCATTGTCCGCGAACTATCCTTTTGCAACGATTGAGCCAAACACTGGTATTGTTGGTGTGCCAGACGAAAGATTGAATGTCTTAGCAAAAATGTATGGAGCGGCAAAAGTTGTTCCTGCGACGGTAGAATTTGTAGATATTGCTGGACTAATTGCTGGCGCTTCAAAGGGTGAAGGTCTTGGCAATAAGTTCCTTGCCAATATTCGCGAGTGTAAGGTTATTTGCCATGTCGTTCGCGTGTTTAAAGATAGCAACGTTACGCACGTTGCGGGCGGCCCAGATCCAAAGCGTGATATTGAAACGGTAGAGCTAGAACTTGCTCTTGCTGATATCGAGACGCTAGAGAAGGCAATTCCAAAAATGCACAAAGACACAAAGAGTGGTGATAAGGATGCTATCAAGCGCGAAGCAAACGCCCAGAAAGTTTTGGATGAACTAAAGTCTGGCAAAACTCACGTTGCTCCAGTTGAAGGTTTGGAACTTCTTAGCGCAAAGCCAGTGTTCTATATGTTCAATATGGACGAAGATGAGCTTGTCGACGAAGCAAAGAAGAAAGAGCTTGCCGATATGGTTGCTCCGCAGAAGTGCGTGTTTGTAAACGCTAAGCTTGAGGCCGAAATGGCAGACATGTCCGCAGAAGATAAGCAGGTATTCCTAGATTCTTATGGAATCAAGGAAGATGGCTTAACTCAGCTAGTTCATGTTGCTTACGATACACTTGGCCTTCAGAGCTATCTTACTGCTGGTGATAAAGAATGCCGTGCATGGACAATTCCAAAGGGCGCTACTGCTCCACAAGCTGCAGGCGTAATTCATACGGATTTTGAACGTGGTTTCATTGCTGCAAATATTTGTAAATTTGATGATCTTGTAAAGCTCGGTTCGGAGAAGGCAGTTAAAGAAGCTGGTCTCATGCGTACGGAAGGTAAAGATTACGTTATGCAAGACGGCGACGTTGTAGAGTTTAAGTTTAACGTTTCTAAATAATATATAAATAAAAGGTCGCGTCCAAGGAAGAAGGGCGCGATTTTTGTATAAAATGTTTGTGCTTAGGATTACGTTTATGCTAATATAATAGTATGAGTCTAAGTTATGGTGTGGGTAGCTTCTTTGCACTAGATGTGGGCACAGATGCATTACGTATGGTCGAATTGACAAGCACTGGAAAGCAGGGCTGGTCTTTGTCGCACTTTGCGTATGTTCCTGTGAGCCGTCAGATTTTGCAAGATAGCAGTGACGCTGGTAAGCGTCGCCTCGGTGAAACGATTGCAAGCGCAGCCGAGCAAGCCGGAATTAAAACAAAGAAAATTGCTCTAGGTTTACCATCTAGCAAAACATTTACGACTATTATTGAGATTCCTACTCAGGACAATAAGTCGATGGAAAAGATTATTCGCTATCATGCGGATCAATATATCCCAATGCCTATTGATGAGGCTACAGTGGATTATGTTATTTTGGGGCCAAGTCCAAATGATCCTCAAGTAACTGAAGTTTTGCTTTCATCGACCGCAACAAAGTACGCAGAAGAGAGAATGGAAGGTGTAGAAGCCTTTGGTTTTGATTTGATTGCAATGGAACCAGATTCTGTAGCAATGTCTCGTGCTTTGACTCCTCCAGGCATCACTGATGCTAGGTTGATTATTGACTATGGTGAAGACTCAACGGATTTGACAGTCGTATATAACGGCGCACCTCGTTTGGTTCGCTCGCTTCCTGGCGGCTTGTCTATTCTAACCCGCACTGTAGCAGGTTCTCTCAACGTAAAAGAGAGTCAAGCTAGACAGTTTATCTTGAAGTTTGGTCTTGCACAAGACAAACTTGATGGTCAGGTATTTAAAGCCCTTGATCAGCCACTAGAAAACTTTGCTGGTGAGCTTACGAAGTCTGTAAACTTCTTCCGCGCAAAGTATCCAAATATCAATGTTGGTGGAATCCTTCTTTCTGGATTTGCAGGTATTATTCCATTCCTAGGTGAATATATTGAAGCTAAGACTGGAATTGCAACATCTGAAGGTACTCCATGGCAGATGGTCCGTGTAACGCAACAGCAACAGCAGGCATTGTCTCAGGTTGCAGCTGAGTTTGCAGTAGCGATTGGCTTAGCGGAAAGGACAAATAGTAGATAATATGTTTGAAATTAGTTTAGTTCCTGAAGTAAAAGCGAAATTGCTTCGCCAAGAAAAAATACGCAATCTAGTTATTATTTTGTGTATCTTCGTAGCAATCGGCTGCGGTGCAATTCTATTGATTTTGACAGGTATTATTAGCGGTCAGGGCATCGCTCTTAATGCTAAGGATCATGAAATTGCTTGCCGCATTGGTGATGGCAGCGCACAAGATAAGAACTGCTCGAAGTTCGGTACAGCTATCATGAAGACTGATAACATTGACGAAATGCTTTCAGTTCAAAACCAGATGAACAACATCGGTACATTGAATGCGAACAAGGTTAAGTTCTCTCGCATTTTCCCAATGCTAAGTGTTCTTTTGATTAATAATAACGGTTATTCGATTAAGGCTTCTGAGGTAAATCTAGACTTTGCAAGCCAGACAATCACCTTCGATGCTGTCGGTTATTCTGAAAGCCGTGTTTACTCAAACTCCCTAGCCGCTTTCAAAGCTAGCGCTAATACATCTTACTTCGATTATGGTGATTATATCGGTGTCGATGAAAACCAGAACGAGTTCACGATTCCTAGCTTCTGTATTACCGAGCTAAAGAGTGCAGTTAATGGCTACCTCTATGGTATCTATCATCGCTATACTCCAGGCTGCGAAGCAGACATGATAAGTAAGACAGACGACAAGAAGGACGAAGACGAGGATTCAACTAAAGACGAATCTGAAAAGAAAGTGGTCCATTCTCCTAAGGATGTGTTCATTCGCCGCACATACAAGTCTGTAGATGATATGAGCGATTACAAGAACGGCAATAAGAAAGAAGATGAGAATAAACTTCTTGCCAAGGCTAACGAAGTTGCTAAGACTCAGGGTTTGATCTCTGCTGATATCGAAGCTGCTCCAACTGGCTTCTACTTCTCAAGTAGCTGCGTCCAGTACGATGGTGATGGTGACTTTAGCGAGGAAGCTACTCGCAATCAGTGCCCAATTTCGCCAGCTGGTATTGAAGCATCTGACTTCGGTTATGGTCGCGATGAAGCAAATAATCCAGTATTTAGCTTCTCAGTTACGATTCCATACTCGAAAGAGATTTTCGCTCAGTCGAGCCATCATGTTGTATTCAATGGCCCAACACGCAAGAACGTAACTCCAAGCTACAAACAGTTTGATGATATGTTCGCAAAACCGGCTAAAGATGTCGTGAAGGAGGACGAATAATGGCAAAACCACATAGTTCTGCGGATAGTGAAGGTGCATCCGTATTAAAGCGCATCAAAATCACACGCGCACAAAAGATCATGTTTGGTTTCGTGTGTGGTGCTTCCATTGTCTTTGGTGTCACTTTAGTCCTAAGTATTTATTTGATTAGAACAATTTCTTTCAATGCTAAGGTCGATAGTCAGAAGGGTATGGTCATCAATGCATTAAAGAAAGATCAAAGCAATCTTAATCAACTTGCTGCATCCATCGATAATCTTTCAGAAAACGAGTATCTCGAAGTTGTCGCAAAGGAAAGAAAGAACGAACTTTATAACTGTTCTGACTATGTAGATAAGAAGTCCTTTAGTGATGGTGAAGAGATCAGCGCTGAAGATATTGAAAAGATGAACGCTTGTTCTTCGCTTCGTGTTATCGCTGAGGCTATGCCGACAGTTTCTTCGAACGTTTCGAGTCAGGATATCGCAATTGCGACTTATGCTCAGCTTGAGAAGATCCTTGATGTAGCAAACGTTCGTGGTAATACTAGCGACGATGATGGCATCATGAGTGTTGATGAATCCGGTACGAGTGACTTTACAGATACTGCTAAGCAAGGTGTAACTGTTCAGCCGGTAAGTACTCTTGAAGCTAGTGTTAACCTTGAAGATGGTTCTGCTCAGATTTATAGCTTCATGGAGACAGTCGACCGTTCAATTCGTAACTTCGATCTCCAGAGTGCAACTCTTGAGCTTGGTGATTCGATGAAGTTTACTGGTAGCTACTATACCTATTACACAAACCCTGTGACTCTTGAAGTTAAGAAACGTGTAATTTGCGCAGACAAGTCTAGTGAGGCTTGTAAGAAAAAGGGTGGCGACAAGAGCCTAAAGAGTAAATAGCGATAAGAAAGGAAATAAATGAAGAGTACAGATATAGCATTGATTATCCTAATCGCTGCAATTTCAATTGGCATTTCTTTCTGGGTTGCTAATGCTGTCCTTGGTGACCCAGCAGAATCTGTTGCCGAAGTCAGCTATATTGACGATATCGGTGGCATTGTTGCTGATCCGGATCCAGAAACCTTTAATACCTTTGCATTGAATCCAACAACAGATGTTGTTGTTGGTTGCGATGCAGGCCAGACATGGGTTTCTATTCGCTGCGTTGATAACGATAAGATTATCTATGACAAGAACGGTAACATCGATGTTGATGCAACGAATGCTAACTACGATCCAAATGCTCCAAAGGAAGAAGAACAAACTCCAGAAGAGAATCCAGAAAATCCAGAAGACGAAAATATTAACGAGGGCTTTTAGTTTCCGCGAGCTTTATAGCTCGAAATAATCCAAAAGAAAAATATGTTACTGACTAAGGAACAACAAGACAAAATTGTCGATATATTGATTGACTATGGCTTGGTAGATATTAATGCTGCCAAGAAGGTTTATGCTGAAGTAATTAAAAGCGGTCAGCCAATTTTGGCAGCTTTGAAAGCTAAGGGCGTTGCAACCGATGACTGTATTCAGCATGCTACGGCAATTGTCATTGATTCTCCTTATGTTGATCTTAGAAACCTTCGCTTTGATAAAGATTCGCTCTTAAGAATTCCTCAGAATATCGCTCAGCAATCTCGCGTAGTACCGCTGAATGTTAAGGATGGACAGCTTTTTGTTGCTGTTCTTGATCCTTCAAACATTCAGCGCATTGATTACATTACTACACTTGTGAAGATGCCGGTTAAGGTTGTAATGACCTCTGATGCTGGTATCGATAATGCGTTATTGCAATATGTAGCCGACCTTAAGGATGTTAACCGTGCGGCCGCGAACGAGGAAAAGGAAGCGAAGAGTCATAGTGGTGATGCTCAGACGATTACTCAGGACTCGCCAATTTCTAAGGCGCTTTCTTCGATTTTGGATTATGCTGCAAAATCTAAGGCTTCGGATATTCACATTGAGCCTCTAGAGAAATCTTTGGTTATTCGTTGTCGTATCGATGGCGTTCTTCGTAAGGTTATGGAGCTGCCAAAATCTATTGAGCCAGCTCTAGTTAGCCGTATTAAGATTATGTCTCGTCTAAAAATTGACGAACACCGTACGCCTCAGGACGGCCAGTTTACTGTTATTGTGAACGATAACGAAATCGACCTTCGTATTGCTATCTCTCCAGTTGTTTGGGGTGAGCAAGTCGTTATTCGTCTTTTGGATAAGACAGGTACGGCTATGGAAGTAGAGAAGATGGGTATGACGGGCCGTGCGCTTCGTGATGTTCTTGAAGGCATTTCTAAGCCAAATGGTATGATTTTGACTTCTGGTCCTACAGGTTCTGGTAAGTCTACTACGCTTTATGCTTTGGTTCAGAAGATTAAGAATGAAGCAATTAATATCGTTACGCTCGAGGATCCAGTAGAGTACAAGATGGACGGCGTAAACCAGATTCAGGTGAATCTTGATGCTGGTTTGACGTTTGCTTCAGGTCTACGTTCCATCTTGCGTCAGGACCCTGACGTTGTTCTCGTAGGTGAGATTCGCGATGCCGAAACTGCTGGTCTTGCTGTTCAGGCAGCTTTGACTGGTCACTTGGTGTTCTCAACATTGCACACGAACTCTGCAGCAGGTATCTTGCCTCGTCTTCTTGATATGGGCATCGAGCCATTCCTTATTGCTTCGACTTTGAATACGGTTATTGGTCAGCGTCTAGTTCGCCGCGTCGCTGAACGTCATGACAGCTATCGCTCAAGCGAGATGCAGACCCAGGAGATTAATAGTGCTATTGGCCAGTTGCTTCCAAATGCGGCTGCGGCGGTCGGTCCGGTTAGCGATGATCTTGGTTATACGAATTTGCCAATTGCTAACAGTCAGGGCTACACGCTCGTGAAGGGTGTAGATTCCGATGAGGCTCCTGGTGGCTTCAAGGGTCGTGCTGGTATTTATGAGACGATTACGGTTGATGAAGATATTCAGAAGTTAATCATTGCGCATGCTACATCTGCAGACATCATGAATGTCGCAAAGATGAAGGGTACGGTAACGATGCGCCAAGATGGTTTCTTGAAAGCTTTGAATGGTATTACAACGCTAGACGAAGTTAACCGCGTGGCAAGTGACTTGGCTTAAAAAGGATAAACCCTCGGAGATATTACCGAGGGTTTATTTTTTGCGGATGTTTAGTATATTACGTTTCTGTAATGGCCGGAATCTCTGAGACTAAGATCTGTGTCGGTGCGTCCCGAGTAGTCATGTTGGAGATTGAGATAAGCTTCGTTTGCTAGATTATCGTCGGTATCTCCGATGGCATACCAGTAATAATCTGCATAATCGTTACCGAGGTAGCGCTGAATGCAGATGGCGATATTTCTGGTCTCTGCAGGATGAATGAAACTCAGATAGAGTCCACGTCCGCAGCATTTTGTGCCTGCGGCTCGCATCGAAGCTTCGAAGGTTGAGATTCCGTAGCGAGATTCTGTTTCGAGGATGTCGATACTAAAATCTGTTGGCGGTGCTTTGATGATTCTAAAACTATTGTTCGAGCATTTAGTGAGTTTTAGATCAGGGAAGAAGGCCATGACTTTTGCTTCTTGGGCTGCTTTGACAAATGCAGAATCGGCAAGAATATAGTCGTCGCGGGGTAGTTCCGAATTGCCGGGGTTTCTCCATGAAATCACGGACGCATTGTCCGAGAAAGAATTGTTTGCATCTCGGTTGAGATGCGGACTAATGCTTCGGCCGAGGTTAGGTCCATACGCAAGTAACATAGAAAACACTTCCTTTCTAAGACAAAGAACTAACAGCCTCTTGCGCAAAAGGATGTCGTTAAGTTGAATTATATAAGAAAATGGAGATTTGTCAAGAAGGAGGAGTGATTGAGAGAGCGCTTGAAAGTGCGGGTTGAGAGAGAGCGCATCGCTTCGCGATGCTTGCATTGATCGTCGCCTCAGAAAAGCCGAAATGCGTGGCATTTCTTTGTTTTCTCTCGGCTCCTCCAAAGCGCGAACTACGTTCGCATCTCTCATCAACCCAGTAGCAGAAAATAAAATAACGACCTAATGGTCGTTCTTTTATTTTCTGGTGCGGGTTGAGAGAGTCGAACTCTCATGTTGAGTTTGGAAAACTCACATAATAACCGTTATATGAAACCCGCAAGGTTTCACTTTATATATGGGGTGGGTAAAAGGGTTCGAACCTTCGACCTTCGGTGCCACAAACCGACGCTCTAACCAGCTGAGCTATACCCACCATATATATGGAAGTATTATATCAGATAGACAATGCTTTTTCAATCGTTATGATTATAGGGCTGGAGATAGAATTAGATAGGCAAGATAGCCTAGGCCAGCACCAGCTGCAAGAATAAGGACGATAATAATTGCCCAGAACCATCCTGGTTTTTCTTTGCTGTCTTTGACGACCTTGGTTTTCTTGGCTTTCTTATCTTTCTTGGTAGCAACTTTAGTATATTCGTTTTCTTGAGGAATTTCGTCTTCATGGACAAATTCTGAAGAGTTAGGACCTACGCCGAGTGGGCGTTTTGCGACCTTTGCGCTTGCATCTGGGCGAAGGAATGGGGAACGAACGCCAAGGGAATAGTTATTGGCGTTTGGTGCGGATTTTTCGCTTGGACTCTTTGTAAGGGTCGCGACGGCATTCTTTGCTGCTGCGGCAGTTTCTTTGGCCTGTTCTGGGGCAACTTCTGGAGTTGGCTCTGGTTTTGCTGCAACTCTTACGACTGCAGGCTGCGCGACTGGTTTGGCTGGTGCAGCTTTAGAAACGGTTGGGCGAACTGGAGCAACAGGTTTTGCAATGCGCTTTACTGGAGCTGCTTTTGGTGCAACAGGAGTAGCGATCTGCTTTACTGGAGCAGGGCGCAAAGTCTGATGAGAAGCAGTGCGATAAGCTGGCATAGAAGGAGTAGCGGTAGCAAAATGTGCTACGCGCTTTGGTTTTTCTGGTTCTGCTTCGACTTTTTTGGCAACTGCTGGGGCTTTGCGGCGAGAAACTCCGCCAACAAAATCCATGTATGTGCGGCGCCTTGGTTGCTGAACGGTAGCTTTTGGAGTAGTTTTTACTGGAACTGAATTTGAAGAAGTGGTCTTTGGAGCTGAACTACTCTTAGATCTAGCACGCGAAGCTTCCTTTACGGCTCTATCTAGTTCGTTGTAGTCTATATTATCGCTCATCGTATTTACCTTTTGCTGATTCTACGATAGCACAAAAAGAATCTGCTATCAAACTGGCGTTACCGACAAGCAAGCCATCGATGCCAGGGATGTTCAAATATCCAGGTGCAGTGCTTGGATTGACTGAGCCGCCATAGAGAATTGGAAGATCCATTGCAGTTTCGTCGCCATAGAGCTTGCTGATGTGGCGGCGGATTAGAAGCTGGGCTTCTTTGATATCTTCCGGTTTTGCCGGGCGAGCGTTCTTATTGCTAGAAATTGCCCAAACTGGTTCGTAGGCGATAATAACCTTGCTGATATCTTCTTCGCTAACCTGAGATAAGCCACCGATAAGCTGATCATAAATGGCAGCGCTAGTTTCGCCATTTCTGCGCTCTTCGGCAGTTTCACCAATGCAGAGAACTGGAGTTAGGCCGTTGCGGATAGCAGCAGCGACCTTTTGTGCGATGTCTTTGTCGCTTTCGTTGAACAGATAGCGGCGTTCAGAATGGCCAACGATGGCATAATCTACAAAGCTACGAATCTGAGAAATAGATACTTCGCCAGTGAATGCGCCATAATCTTGCCAGTAAAAATTCTGTGCAGCTAGCTTGAACTGGCGGCGGTTAATCTGCAAAGATAATGGTTGCAAAGAAACAAGGGAAGGCGATAGAACGACCTGGACGTTTCGCATGGCTGGAATGCGATTGCTGAGGCGATGCAAGTAAAGGCTGGCCTCACCAGGAGTAAAATTCATTTTCCAGTTTGCAATAATATAGGTTTTTCTAGCGCTTATCATATATCTATTTTAGCATAAGCGACAAGAATTCAGTAGGCAGTAAAAAGCTACGCCCCCAGTAGAAGCGTAGCTTTGAGTTGTTATTCGCTAACTAGGCCAAGGATGCCGCGAAGCGCATAAGCAGTGTCTTCGTGCGAGCGGACGGTAATAGTGTCGATGCCCATCTGAACGACTGGGTAATCGTTGCCGCCTGGCTGGGTCATATCGCCGAAGTAGAGAATGTCTTTCTTTTCGACCTTTAGCTCTTCCATGAGGTGGGTCATACCAAAGACCTTGTTCATGCCAGGAATGAAGGCATTAATAGAGGTCGTGCCGCCAACTTCGTATTCAAAATCTGGGGCGAGTTCTTTGGCGCGCTTAACGATAGCATCGCGTTTCTTGTGATCTGGATCCCAAGCATACTTAACATCGGTGCCAGCTTTCTGGCCAAGAGCAGAGAAGGTAACCTGAGATAGGCGGTTTTCGATAATCTCATCGCCTTCCTGAAGCTTATCTTCTTCCCAGTAACCGAGTTCTTCTGCCGCGGTCTGGATTGCTTTGGTAATTTCGGCGACCTGTTCATCGGTAAGTGGGTAGTTATAGACCTGATCCCAGTCTTTCTTCTCGATATTGTAGCGGTAGTACTGCGTGCCTTGTGCTACAAAGAGATGAAGATGACTGAGCTGTTCTGGGGTAGCATTGGTAAGGCGGTTTACAATCTGAATAAGGAATTGATCGAACTTCTGGCCAGAGATTGGGCAGATTTCGAAATGATCGAGACACTTGGTAAGGAGGTCTGCAATCTCGTCAGGGATTGGAGTTTTTGCGATATTTAAAGTTTGGTCAATATCGAAAGATAAGACTTTTTTCATATTTTGTCCTTGTTTATGGTTGTATTTTATTGAAGAGTTTCATAATTTTCAAGGGGTGAAAATACCCCCGCACTGGATGTGCGGGGGCGGGGTGCGGGGTTGGAGCGTTGACGATTAGCTGTTGAGGCTAGCGTTGAAGACGGAGTAAAACTCGTCCAGAGCCTCGTCGGTTTCGTCGTCGTCGGAGTGATAGCGGTCGCCGTCGTAGGTCACTCCGTTCTTGGACTT
>JAUMYE010000082.1 GCA_030528815.1 Candidatus Saccharimonadota bacterium
GAAGTACCAGTGAATAAAATGCCTAGTAGATGCACGAAGCAAAGCGTTAGGCCGATTACGATTCCGGCCATGTGGGATTTCTTGCTATCTGCTGTTACGCCTAGGATTGTATAAACGAATACGAAGGTTAGAATAAGCTCGATTAAGAAGCCCGCGCAGGCTGTAATGCCGAGCTCTTCGGTTAGTGTGTTGGCGCCAAGGCCAAAACCAGATACGCCGACACTTGTTGAGCTAAAGATTGCGTAAAGTACGCCTGCGCCTGCAAATGCGCCTGCGATTTGTGCTAATACATAGCCACAGAAATCTTTAACGTTCATTCTCTTTGTAATGAGCATTGCTAGAGATACTGCTGGGTTGACGTGACAGCCAGAGACGTCTCCGATTGCATAGGCGGCGGCTATGATGCTCAGGCCAAATGCTAGCGATGTGGCTACTAGGTAGCCTGATGTTATTGCTTCTACGCCGCAGCCAAAGAGTACCAAAATAAAGGTACCGATAAACTCGGCGACATATTTTTTGATAGAATTTTTCATAAGATTATGTCCTTATTTATAATGCTTATGATATAATTATATCGTAATTTATGGCTAGTAAAACAAAAACAAACAGCACGAAAAAGTCGCTGAAATCTTTTGCTATTAAAAAGAAAAGATTGTCGGCCTCCGAAGTGCGAAATAAAGCTCATACTTGGCGCATGGCAAGCTACTGTGTGATGTTTTTGTCGCTTGCTGTTCTTGCTTTTAACTTTACCCTCTTCTTTACTGGTGGATAGGACGATCTTGAACCAAGCTTGATGGTGCTTGCTCCGGCTCTAGCGGTACTTGCTTCCGCTTTGGCGCTTAGAAACATTGTTAAATATAAATCCAGGAAGTTTGAGCTCGCGGCTTCGATCGTGGTTTTGGCGATTGCTGGTTTGTGTTTCTGTGCTGAACTTTTGATTTTAGTATTGGCGGCCATTATGCCGAACGGTCTTAGAGATTCTGATATTAGACTTTCTGGTCGCTATAACTGTGCTGATCATCAGGAACTACTCGAGAACAACAGATATTCCGTCACAATGCAGTTTTCTGGTAAAGAGTTCCGTTTCTGGAATTACTATAACGGCGATACTTTTGTAAATGGTAGTTTTAGTATTGATAGGTTATCCGATGACGAAATTAAGGTCCACTCATTAATTGCCGAGAATCATGCCAAAGGGTCTAAGATGAATCTTGATGCTACTAGCTACAACGTTAAGGTAAATGATTTTAGAGATATTGAGATTACTTATGAAGACGGCTCGGTTAGGTATTGTAAGAAAGATTAATTAATTGAGCAAAAAACCATATCTGTTAGAAGATATGGTTTTATTTGTTATTACAAGCTTGCTTCGACTGCTGCCCAGGTTGCTTCGTCGTTGTCTGCTGGAATTACGACGCTAACCTGATCGCCAACCTTTAGGCGGAAATAAGTAACGGATGCGTAAAGAATTTTGTACTCTTTGCCGTTTACTTCGACGAAGTACTGATCGTCGTGGCTAGTCAATGTGCCGATAACTGTGCGGCGCTCGACTGGGCCAATCTGTTTGTACATGAACTTGCCGGTTTCGCCAATTGTTAGCTTCAAGATGTCGCCTTCGACTAGCTTGGACTTGCTGGCGTAGTTGGCTGGAACTGGATAGTTCTTGCCGTCAGGACCAATCATAATTTGTCCATCGAAGACACCTTCGATAATTTTACCTTCTGGGCTATCAGTAATAGTCTGGGTTGGAGCGGTAATTGTGCCGCCATCGCCCAACATTGAAGTCAAAAGTTCCTTAGCTGCTGCTAAGTTGGTCTCTGCTTCGGTCAAAAGACTTCGCAGACGTTTTATTTGTTTTTCTGGTAGATCAGACATACCTCGCATCCTCTGTCTGTATTTAATATTACTAAGTCTATAATATATGACTCTAGCACTAGTGTCAATGTTGTAAAATTAGCTTTTTCCACAGCTGTAACAGGGGTGGGGTGAAATTTGTTGTAAATATTACCATTGACTATTGTGCTTTTGTTTTGTTAGATTTTGCTTTTGTTTTTATTTTTAAAGCCAGCATAAAACAGCCCGTCGTTACGGGTGTTTTATGCCTCGTGCTCGTTCGTAACCTCGCAATCTTTTAAATTAAAATACAAAAGCTAAAAGTCTTCCAAAACAAAAATCACAAGATGCCTAATTGCTGATATTTATAACAATACTATTGTTATGGGCTCACAATCTTTCTAATAAGCAAAAGCCCAATATATTCAAGGTAAATATTTGCGACAAATCTATTTTCAAAAAATGCCCCGGACCTGGTGGCTCGGGGCTGAGGTGATGAGCTGTGGTTTATCTGATATAGTTTCTAGCTGTCTTTATGAATTCATTGTAAGCATCGGCTTTATTTGTGTAATCGCCTTTTTTGTTGCCGTTATCGAATGCAATATGATCGACGTCGTGAAGCTCGATATAGTCGCTGCTGTCAAGGAATTCGGTGAAGGATCTACTAAAGAATCTGGCTGTTTTTCTAGTAAGAGGATAAACAATGCAATATTCGCTCGTGTCTCTCATTACGATAAACTTGCCGATTGGAATGATATCCATGCCGATTCCGCGAATAATAACAGGTTTCATGTTTGTAGGCTTTACGCTATCGAGTTCTTTCTGCTTTTTGTCCTTGCGGAATTCTGAACAGAAGTACTTATTGTCCGGAAGCATTGCGAACTCCCAGAACGGAATGAGCTCCTCCGGCATTTCGGAGAGCTCATTAGAGCGGATGGTGAATTCTTGACAATTACTGTTGTCAAATAAATCTCTAATTCTCATGCTATGACCTCCTAAGGTACTATATTTTTAGGCTATCGCCTTAATCCGTTAATTATAGCATAAACGGTATGAAAAGTCAAGGAGAAAGCCCCGCATTGCTGCGAGGCTTATGTTTTTTAGGATTGATTTGCTGAGGCTATCATTACGTTTAACCCGGTTTCGTCAATGTTGTAGGTGAGCTTTGACGAAATGTCCAACTCGAGCTGCTCGTGGATAAAAACGCCTTCCTGATTAGTTTTGCGGATCCTCGTCAAAATGTGCTTCTTGGGATTACCGATAAAACTGGGATCATTGCCGACAGTTTCGAATTGCTGTTCAGCTGCATCGCAATGTACTGCGAGCGTGTCGGAACTAAAGAGGGCGTTAAATACCTTATACTTCCCTGTCTCGATGTCCTCTTCAACAAGAAAGGCGATTCGGTAATGGACTCCGTTAAACAATACTGTGTTTTTTGATACGACGATGTACTTAATGCTGGTGGGTGTTTGAATGATGCTTCGACTACCACATTTTGCGTCGATTAATACGAGGCCATTTACAGGAGCGACGAGCTGGTCGCCTTCCCTAATGCCCGGATTGATTACGACGCTTTCTGTGGTGATGAGTCTGGGCAGACCTTTGAAAAGGTCCATTAAGCGGCCGAAAGAATTCTTCTCGTTGCTCATGAAATCATCTCCTCTATAAATGTACTACGTATGTGGACGTCTGATATCTTTATTACAACGCTTTTGGCTTTTATTTGTCAAACATAACAAAAAAGAGCCTCTTACGAGGCTCAATTTTGTTTACAATCTGGCTAATAATTTTTAATAACTTAAGCGAGTTCGATTGTTGCGCCAGCTTCTTCCAAAGTCTTCTTAAGAGCTTCAGCTTCTTCCTTTGCAACCTTTTCCTTGATGGTAGCTGGAGCACCATCAACGAGAGCCTTAGCCTCACCGAGACCAAGACCAGTAGCTTCCTTAACAGCCTTGATGACTGGGATCTTGGAAGCACCGGCGTCTTTCAAAACGACGTCGAATTCAGATTTTTCTTCAGCAGCAGCGCCACCTTCAGCAGGTGCAGCAGCAACAGCAACAGCAGCAGCAGCTGGCTCGATGCCGTATTCGTCCTTTAGGACATTCTTTAGCTCGTTAACTTCGAGGACGGTGAGCTTAACCAATTCCTC
>JAUMYE010000013.1 GCA_030528815.1 Candidatus Saccharimonadota bacterium
TAAATCATGACACGAGCATTAAGTTCGACATCCACGCTTGGTATATATACCTCTACGCCAACTTCACGAGACTGAGAAATTGTAATCGTCAAATCTAGATCTGTTCCTTTTGGCAAATCATGAGGTAGCTTACTGCCGTCTATCAAAACATTTGTAATAATTTTATTACTACGCGGCTCTACATAATCACCTTCGTAGACTTCGATCGGCAACTCATTGTCACCATTTTTATGAAGCGGACGAATCGTGGTATAGCTCTTTGTATTTTCGAGCGGAAGGATATCTCCTCTAGCAAAATATTCGTCGCACGCTTCCACGAAATCACCCGAGCTAGTCTTCTTTCCATAAATAACACCAATGCCGTGCGGAATCGGTACACCCCTGACTGTAAGACCATGCGTAATAGTAAAATTGTCTGGATAGATAGGAACATTATTGCCGTTTACATCAGTCAAGTATATCCAGAAGCGATTAGCCTTACCCGGAGCAATAATTAACGAATCGTAGAACGAACCATTCTTTTTGACTGTAATTGTAGTACTGTTATAGTTACCGTCTTCAGAATTAATACGCACATAATACTCACCTTGAGGAAGACCAGTAATTGTACCCGTAAGCACCTCACTGTCATTTGACGTCATAGCTTCATAGTTTAGCTCGACACGATATGCCTCATTGCTATTATTTGTATATTCTTCTACTACTATATCTTCTGAGACGCGTTGTCCAAGACCATAAATACAAGCACCGCGCGCAACAATTGTTAGCGGATCAATTGAAGTTTCTAACTCAATTCGCATTTCTTCAGACAAACGCTCTCTTAGATACGGAATCTGCGTTGGGCCACCAACGAGAATAATCTTAGAGACAGAACCAGCCTTAATTGAAGATTTTTCTATTACCTCTTTCGCAATCTCTATCGTCTTATCAATAATCGGCTTAATAATAGAATTAAAACGAGCTCTATCAAGAGTCAAAGAAGCATATATTTCTTCACCCGAATCATCTTCGCCGATATTATCAACTTCGATACTAACCTCGTTGCTACCCGTAAGCATCTTTTTAGCATCTTCTGCAATTACCTTTAGTTTTTCATCAACGACTTTACTAAAACTCTTAATCTTATACCTGGAAAGCAATTCAGGTTTAATAACTTCATCAACAATAGCGGCATCTATATCTTTGCCGCCCAAAAAGTTATTACCACCATGTTCAATTACTTTCAACATTCCGTCAGTAGAAGAAATGAGCGCAACATCAAATGTACCGCCACCAAAATCGTAGACTAGCCAGTTTGCATCTATAGAACGATTAAAGCCATAGGCCATTGCAGCAGCAATCGGCTCCTGAAGAAGCGTAACCTGCTCAAAGCCAGCAAGATTTCCGGCGCGTACAGTCGCCTCATTCTGAACAGAATCAAAATACGCCGGAACCGTAATAATCGCTGATTTCAGATTAATATCAGGATTATTACGCAACGCGTCATCCCTTAAGGTTTTTAATATTTCAGCGGAAATCTCTTCTGGGAGCATTTTTTTACCAGCATACGAAAAACCAACTTTTTCCCCAGTTCCCATCAAGCGTTTTACTTCGCGCTTAACATTATCTATATCTTCTTCACGAAAAGAGGCAATTTTCTTTAAGGCATGCTTGCCGACAATCTTATTCCCAAGTTTATCGTAGCCAAATACAGAAGGCGTAAACTCATCGCTGAGGCTATTTTTTATAATTTCCACGTTGCCACTAGGGCAAATTGCAATTTCGGAATTCGTTGTTCCAAGATCAATTCCAACCCTAATAACACTGTTATCTATATTATTTTTCGCCATCTTTTTTACCCTCTTTTACTTCTTCGCCTTTTTTGCCTCTTGCTACAATAACTACAGCTCTCTTGCATAGTGTTTTATCCATGAAGACCGCCGGCGATTCCGTCTCTTTTACGTAGTCCCTATCGGATTCAGGATCTTCTTCGCAGGCAATCACATCAACATTCATACCTTCATTAAAAGTTCTACCCGTATAGTCTTCAGCTACCGCTTCATAATTATTTAAAAATGCTTCAAACTGCCTTGCGACATTCTCCAACCTTCTCTTATCCTTCGAATCAATCGTTCCGCTCATTCTCTCAATATGCTTTTTGAGTCTCCAGTGAGATATTGCTAGATTAATAATTTCATCTTGATCTACCCCCATAGCATTGCGTTCGGCAGAAATTGTTCTGTCGATTTTATCAAGTTTCATGTAAGTCAAAAAAATTGCCACCACGAATGACAATATTGAAATTAAAAGAATTATTATTCCTATTATTTCCATCCTTTTCCTCTCTGCGGCAATTAATAAAAAACGACACCGCAAGGTGTCTTAAGCCATATCACAAAAATCGGACTGTTCGCCGAACTTCTGCTATGCGGTGCCGTTTTCTTTCGGCGATGCATAGTAAAATCCGACTTTATTGATATAGCTTAAGACATTTTAATTATATCACGTTTCGCTCGCACGTTTTTCCACCCCACATACCAATTCAAAGAGTTATTCCTACCATATAATTCGCTGTATAATATTACCAATAGGAGATTTATTTATTCATGGACAAGAAAACAATTATCGCCGTTATGGCAATCGTGGCCGCCTTTGTTGGCTTGGCGGTCTTTAGTAGCATTTTTAACAAAGCCCCAGATTATAGCCAATACAAGCTAGACAAGATCCAATCTCTAGCCGACCAAATCAAGAAAGAAGATCTGAATCCAGACAGCATCTACGAAGCTAGCGAACTCACCAGTAACTTACCAGAAAAGACCATGGGCGATCCAAAAACCGCCAAAGTCGTGCTTTACGAATATGCAGATTATGCTTGCTCGCACTGTGCCGAATGGAGCGAATACCTAGACAAGACCGTAAAAGAATCCGACGGCAAGCTCGCCGTAGTTTACCGTGGCTACCTTCTTCCAAGCTTCAAGAATAGCGTCGTAGCCGCCTCCGCCGCAACCGCTGCGCAAATGCAGGGTTACTGGCAAGAATACAAAGGCCAGCTCTTCGCCAACCAGGTTAGATGGTATAACGCTGGTGGCAACACCCTCAAAGACGAGCTCGTCTCCTACTTTGAAGCCGCATCAGATGGCAAAGGTGACACCGAAAAGTTCCTAGCAGACATGGAGTCCGAAACCGTCGCTAAGAGATTGGCTTTCGAATACAGACTCGGCAAAGAAATCGATTTAAAAGGCACGCCAACCTTCCGCCTAAACGGCGAGAATATCGAAATTACAGACCTCAAGGCAACTCTAGCCACAGAGCTCGGCAAATACTAATCTGAACCTATAAAAAATACCGCCCATATCGTGAGCGGTATTTTTGTTTATTCTAAGATTGCCTTAATTCTGCGAACACCAGCAGAGCTTGCTTCTTCCTTCTGGATCTTGAAGTGGCCAAGCACACCAGTATGTTCAACGTGAGGACCACCACAAACTTCGCGAGAAGTTGGGTTATCGAAGTCGCCAATCGTGTAGACGGTTAGCTTCTCTGGATACTTATCCCAGAAGCTACCATGGGCCTTGAGCTCGTTACGAGCATATTCTTTATCATATTCAGCAAACTGGACTGGCAAATCCGCCTGAATCCATTCGTTAACCTGATCTTCGAGCTTCTGCAACTCTTCCTTCTCTAGCTTGTGATCACAAGCGAAATCTAGACGCATACGCTCTGAGGTAATATTCGAACCACGCTGATAGCTATCTGGATCAATAAGCTTCTGAATAGCTGCAAGTAGCAAGTGTGTAGCTGTATGATACTTCGTAGACATTTCACCATGATCTTCTAGACCGCCCTTAAACATACCCTTGCTTGCAGTCTTGGAGCGATTACGCTGCTCTTCTAGAGCGGCATTAAATTCTTCACGCCAGTTCTCACTAAGCTTGATATTTTCGCGGTAAGCCTCCTCAACAGACAATTCCATTGGGAAGCCATAAGTATCCTGAAGCATGAAGATTTCTTTACCAGTTAGACCAGCTTCTTTCAGCTTGCCAAGTTCCTTAATACCACGGTTGAGTGTGCGGCGGAAAGCCTGCTCTTCTTTGGTCAAGACATTCAAAACATCATCGCGGTTCGTTAGGATACTATCTGGCAAATCTTTGTAATTCTCGGCAATAGATGGCAAGATTTCTTCGAGGAAGTTCTGCTCGATACCAAGATTCAAAGCCTTCAAAATTGCGCGGCGGATAATGCGGCGAAGCGCATAGCCCTGTTGCTTGTTGCTTGGTACAAGACCCTGAGCAGTCAAGAGATAGGCACCGCGGAGATGGTCTGCGATAATACGCATTTCGGAAGTATTGCTTTCGTATTCCTTGCCAGAAATCTCGGTAAGCTTATCGATAATTGGCTTCAAAAGCGAAATCTGGAAGATATCGAAGGAATCAATACTTGCAGCAGTGACACGTTCTAGACCAGAACCAAAGTCGACATTCTTCTGCTCGAGCTCTTCAAAAGTACCATCTTCTTTGCGGCGATATTGCATGAAGACCTGGTTACCAATCTCCATAAAGCGTGCACCGTCGGAAGCTGGGTGGCTCTGACCATATTTCTCGACATCCTGTTTGTCTTCACCGAAATCATAGAAGACCTCAGAATCTGGACCACATGGGTCGCCAATTGGCGTAGTTTCGATACCACCGCCACGAGACCACCAGTTTTCTTTATCGTTATAGAAGAAGATGCGCTCGCCCGGCTTGATACCGCGCTTGTCGCCGTTTTCTGCGGTGTCGATTTCGGCAATTTCTGCCTCGATGCCAACTTCTGCAAAGACCTTTTGCCAGATAGAAGCCGCCTCATCGTCGCGAGGAATACCGTATTTTTCTGAGCCAATAAAGCAAGTGACGTAGATTTTTTCTGGCTTTAGGCCAATTTCCTTAGTCAAGAAAGTGAAGTAGTTACGAATCTGTTCCTCTTTGAAATAATCGCCAAGAGACCAGTTACCAAGCATTTCGAAGACGGTCGAATGGCGAGGGTCGCCAATATCGTCAATATCCTGCAAGCGAAGGCATGGCTGAGAATTCGTCAAACGAGTGCCCTTATCGTGCTTTTTGCCAAGAAGATATGGCATAAGTGGCTGCATACCAGAGCCCGTAAAAAGTGTGGTTGGATCATTTTCGAGAACCAAAGCGGCTGGCGCAATCTGCGCATGGCCTTTAGATTTCATAAATTCTAGATATTTTTGACGGACTTCACTTGCTTTCATGTCGAATATTTTAACATATTTTTACAGATATAGCGAATGCTCGGCACCCAAGAAAAACCTCCGCCGAAGCGGAGACAAATAGTACCCAGAAAAGCAGTTTCCTTTAAAAAGATGCGAGAAATTAACGATGTGTAGCTTTAGCGACGCGCTTTTTGACTGCGGCGTGTGCTTTCTGAACCTTGCGGCGATTGCGAGCAATTTCGATCAGTCTGTAAATAGCCACAAGGACAAACAGGATCGCTAGGGTATATAACATCAATTTGACATTATAGTCTCCATAGCGGGTCAGACCACGAAGGAACTCACGCTCGTTTTCGAGCTTCGTAGCATCGCCAAGCTTTGCCGCCTTATGCGCGAGGCAATACGCCATGCGATGATCTACGATTTTGCCAGCAATCACAGACGCGAGAATTACGATTGTATAAGCAACCGATACGCGCGAAAAGATTACCTTAAAGTTCTTTATTACGCCTTTAATTTTCATATACATACACCTCACGGTAGTTGTATGGGTACGTCTATAATTATACCATATATGCTTATTTTTGTCAATTTGAGGAGCATAAGAAAAGCGCACCCAAACAGGTGCGCTCAAATCTTTAAGGTGCGGGAGTAGTTAGCAGTTAATCAGCTTCGGGTATCTTGTTAACACCAGAGCCAAACTCAGTATCAGCATCGTCGCCATAATTAGGCTCTTCGTCACTAACAACGACCACTCCTTGAAATGCTGCCACATAGGGCAGATTCGGATCCGAAATCCCGAAACTATTCAGCGATGTCTCACTGTTGTCTACTTCGAGATCGAATCGGTCAAGAATATCCGCATGCTTAGTAAACGAAGCGTCCAGACTCTCAGAGAGATTATCATGTGGCTTGTATCTCTTGCGGTGCTCGATTTTACTCCAAGCATCCATAAGCAAGTCACGAATCTGAATCTCGCCAGTTACAATACTTGAACGTCCTCTGGAATAGACTTCCACTGAAACTATCAGGTGGTAGCCGCGATAGCCCGATTCTTTCGGGCTCTCAATATAGTCCTTAACCTTCACGAAGTTAATTCCTGGCGTCGCGAGCAATGCGTCTGCAATCTGATAGATCTCGTGGCGGAATACCGTAACGATACGGATACCGACAATATCATGGATATTCTGCTCGATACCGTCGATGGTTGGCTCGATGCCCTTTTTCTGGCATTTTGCCATGATTGAGCTTTCGCTCTTGATACGCGATTCCACTCTTTCTATCTGTGGATACTTGTTGGGATCATCTTCGAGCCTTCGCTTGAGCTCAAGCTCTCTTTTGAGTCCTTCAATCGCATTCAAGATTTTGTCTCGCGCAAGCTCGTATCTGAGCATTGCATACTCGAGCTGTTTACTGCTGTTATCATTGTTTGACAATGACAACACCTCCTTCTTTTGCTAAATTTCATTAAGACTGCTCCTTGCTACCGAAGCAGAAATAACCTGTATATTATATCAGATAACGCTTATGTAGTCAAGTGCCGATAAGGATTTTGACCTTGTATAATAGATACAGGATAAGTACTGAAAGGGTTATTATGATTGCGATATTTTTAGCTGAAGGTTTTGAAGTTTGCGAGGCGCTCACTCAGATTGATCTACTTCGCCGCGCAAGACTAGATATTAAGAGTTTTTCTATTACTGATTCAAAAGAGGTTTTGAGCTCACACGGCGTAGTTGTAAAATGCGACGGTAATTGGAGCGATTTCGAGAACGAGAAAGATACCTGCGAAGCCGTGATTCTTCCTGGAGGAACTAAAGGTAGCGAAAATCTAGGTAATTTTGCCCCGCTCTGCGATTTTATTAAACAGCTAAATAACGAGGGCAAACTCTGTTGCGCCATCTGTGCTGCGCCTACCGTTTTTGGCAAAATTGGCATCCTAAACGGCAAGAATTATACCTGCTTCCCTGGCTTTGAAAGCCCAGAGTTTGGCGGCAATTATACCGGCGAGTCTTTTGCTCACGACGGCAATATTATCACTGGTCGCGCCATGAATAGCTCCGTAGATTTTGCCAGAGAGATTATTAAAACTCTAGCACCAGACAAGCTTCAAGACGTAGATTACGGAATCCAATACTAAGCATAAAAAAGCGGCCACCAAAGCGGTGACCGCATTTTTGAATGTGCGTGAGGTTTGACTTAGCGGTCAATCATTTCTGCCACGAACGAAGCAACTCCGTCTTCGATAGAATCAGGCCAAAGGTTGCCGATGATAGCAATCGTGAGCGGGAAGCTCGCAGGCTGACTCTTTATTACGCTCTTCAGGCTCGGCGTAAAATACGGAACAAGCTTGTCTGTATCTTCCTCGAGGAATTTTCTGAACTTGTTCAGGGATTCACACGAAGCGCTTCTTACTGCGCCACCGGTGAGCTGACGGATCTTTTCGCGTCCGCTCTCGATTCTGAAGGTAAAGAATTCCTGTCTGTCGGGGCTTACGTTCGCATAGAGCAAAAGCGGGAGAAATGCCGAGTAGACCGCTGCCACCGTATCTGCCGGAGCAAGACCAAAAGGCATCATTTCGTAAGCGTGGTTTGCCCAAGTATCCTCAGGAAGACTATCGCCGAACTTGTCCAGGACGCGCACCGTAAAGATCGTGTGATACGTATCCATTGCATCATAGAGAACCTTGTCGAAGACGCTCTTCTCTTTTGCCTCGCAGAATGCGCGCTCAAGACAGTGCTGGACATCAGGAAAGCTCATGTCGCCCAAACAAACATCAACCAAAGCCTGTTCGCTCGGGCAGCTATCGATACCGTTATCCGCAAAACTCTTTGCCAGAGAATGACAGATAGCCTTGAGCTCGATTTCGCTTTCGCAAGGATCAGGCTGACCAACCTTCAGAGTCTCAACGTAAGCGCCAAGGCTCGGATAAGTCGTATGCTTGTTCTCGATATTGGTTACGATCTCGCCGGTTTCGTAGAAGCTCTCACTGAGAGCAAACTCACCCTCCGGAAGATACTGAATGGATTCGGACAAAAGCTTGCCGAATTCAAACAGGACCAGACTGGAAACCTTGGGGTCGAAACGACCCTCGAGTGCACGAATTACGACCTCGTTTGCTGCCTTTGCGAGGCGGAACGCCACGAAAGACTTACGGATCGGCGATGCACTGCTAGTCGGGGACGAATTGCCGCCACTACGTACCTCATTTTGCATAAACAACACCTCTGTTTTAGATTTTTTCCAGGCACAGAGTTTATGCCCAGATTCAAATCTAAAACAGATTTATAAATGAACAAAGCCCTTGTCGGGCTACTTGTGAATTATATCATATTATTTCATAATATACAAAACCGCCTCTAGCTTTAATCGAGCGGATCGGTTATATACTGAGGCGTATATCTATTTACAAAAGCTTGGAACTCATGGGCGGTTAGAGTTATTGGAATTTGATAATAAGGCCCAGCAATGCGCTGATGCAGACTAAGCAGAACCCGATGATAATAACCGAGGAATTCCCTGCAAGAACTGTTGTTTATTCGATAAGCAATAGCTGCAACCGTGTTTAGATTGTAATGTTTTAAACTTCGATGCTCATAGAACCTTCTTTTTGAGTCGGTATGTATAGCATACAAATATTCCGATTGGCAGCCCGGAATCATTAAAACCTGTTTTAAATGTCTACTGAGGCAGGATTCACTAATATTGAACATTTTCCTGATTTGTTTGCCACTAAAATAGATGTTTTCATCTAGAAGGAAACGTTTTAGGTTTTTATTCAACATAAATCTTCTCATAATACTCGATTATTCGAATCACTAAGGATAGGTCAAACATGAGCTAGATATAACAGAGATGAGCATATTCTTAACTTTGGCATTAAATAGCCAAAATAACATCTGTTTTACAAGTATTTATTTAGAGAGGGGCTGTTTTTTGGAATATATGAATTTGCTTGCGATTTCTGCAAGTAATTACACCTGAGCGTTATAGGTCCACCTGACATTACTTGCGGATTTCGCAAGTAATCTGATATATAGCAAAAGAAGACGATACAGCAAACAGAGCTATCAGCAAGCGCAAGAATGAGTCGACCCCCCAAGAAAAAGTCCTCCTGTTTCCAGGAGGACTGCGCAGAGTTCTATGCAAAGATAGCATCAAGTAGACCAACGTAAGTCTTGAGCTCCGACGCGCCATGTGACAAGTAAAGCTCATTGCATTGTTTTGCATAGCGATAATCTTCCTCCGTAAACTCACGGAAGTTCTTCAGCATTGTCATGCCAAGCTGAGTCGATTCGATTGACGAGTGCATTGTCGCGTTGAAGGCCTGGCCGCTTACATAAGACAGACAGGCGGCCGCATAGAGCCGGTCGTCATGAAAACTATTGTCAAAATCGTCGATTTTGTCGGCAAGAGCAATAATTTTCTGACATCTCTGGTACGGACTCGTCATTTCGGGCAGACTCTTTGATAGACGCTTGATCATGGCGAGCATTAGTCCCGCGGAACGTCTTTCGAAAGCGCTTACTGCCTGCATGTACAGTTCGTCCCAAAAGGGATTCGTCTGACCCTTTAGGTAAAGGCCCAAAATGCGAAAACTTTCGCCGAACTCGTACATCTGGTTGATGGTTTCTCTGCAATCACACTTGCTAAGGTTCATACTATCCCCTCCTGTCTGATATTAGATTTCCCCCTGTTTGGAGGTGAAGGATATCTGGCATATTATATAACGAACAGGTGTTTTTGTCTAGTATTAGTATTATGACCCTATGCTATACTTAAGCCATAAATTCGTGGAGGTTTTATGAACAAATTAGTAATCAATGGCGTTTATAAACATTTCAAGGGTGACCATTATCTTGTTGTTGACATAGCAAAATATTCCGAGACCGAGGAAGAGTTAGTTATCTATCGCCAGCTCTACGGCAAGGGCGAACTTTGGGCACGCCCACGCGAGATGTTCCTTAGCGAGGTTGACCACGAAAAATATCCAGAGGTCAAGCAAAAATACCGCTTCGAATTGCAGACTATCAAAAGCGTCGCAAAGAAATCTTAGTCGATAATTCCGCCACCCACACAGATGTCGCCGTCATAGAGAACGACACTCTGACCAGGAGTGAGAGATTTTTGTTCTTCGGCGAAAGTAAGAATTCCAGATTCTTTATCTAGAGAAGCGTTTACAAGTGGAGCACGATGACGAATGCGCGCCTGAAGCTTAGACAAATCATGCTCGCCGCGAATAATAATATCTTTGAGTTTAATTTCTTTCTTCCAGAGAGATAGAGAGTTGAGATTCTGTGAGACATAGACAATATTCTGGTCCATGTCTTTCTTTACGACGTAGTATGGCAAGCCAGTTTTGAGGCCAAGACCATGACGCTGACCAAGTGTATAGAAGATGGCGCCGTCATGCATACCAAGTTTCTTATTGGTTTCGAGCTCGCGAATTTCGCCTGGCTTTGTCTCAACAAATTCACCCAAGAAATCCTTCATATTTGCTTCACCAACAAAACAAACACCCATAGATTCAGACTTGTGCGCAACCGCTAGGCCAACCTCTTCAGCAAGCTTCTTTACAGCAGGTTTTTCCATGCCACCAACCGGGAAAATGCATTTTGGAATAATATCTTCAGAAATGCGATACAAGAAATAGGTTTGATCCTTATTTTCATCAACGGCGCGAAGAAGATTTTTACCATCAGTCTGAGCATAATGGCCAGTCGCAATCATCTCGGCACCCTGCTCGAAAGCCATCTCGGCGAAGAGCTTAAACTTGATTTCCTGATTGCACATAATATCTGGGTTTGGAGTGTTACCCTTTTTGTATTCGGCAATCATGTAGTCTACAACTTTTTGTTTGTATTCCGTCTCGAAATCGAAGACACGAAAATCTAGGCCGAGTTTTACAGCAGTACGCTTTGCATCAGCCAAATCTTCTGCCCATGGACACTTCATGCCAGGCAAGTTTTTGGACCAGTTTTTCATATAGACGCCAATTACTTCATGACCAGCTTCGCGCAAAAGATAAGCCGAAACTGCCGAATCGACGCCGCCAGACATACCTAGAAAAACTTTACTCATATCTATATTATATAATATTTTGAATTTTTGTCACGGGTGGGATAAGTATCCAAAATTAGTCTCGCTTATGCTAAAATTTAATTAATGTTTTATCCAAATCGGCAGTCGGTGGGCGATCAGCTAGCCGAGCGTCTTGAGTCAAGTTACAAAGACCAGGAAGCGATTGTTTTTTGTCTCAAAGAAAGCAGTCTATTATCCTGCATTGAGCTCGCCGCACAGCTGCATGGCTATGTCTATATCATGCAATACGAAGCTGTCGATGACCCCTATGTAATTACTAGAAAACTTGGCGCCGTTACACAAACTGGAAACTTCGTTCTAAACCCAGAGATAACTCATAGCGAATACGAATATATTACGATGAACTTCGCTAGTGTAGTCGAAGAAGGCAAACGCGTGGCCTTCTCCAAGATCAACGCCAAGCAAGACCCGAACCCGAACTTCGATAAACAAATCTTTAACGACCGACATATCTTCTTAACATCGGACATCTTACGAGATAGCTTCCAAATCCAAATCGCGCTCGACATCTTAAAACCATACAAACCGCGATCGATTAGCGGAGCGGTCGGAAACATCACCTCAAACGTTTCGGATAAATTCCATATCGATACCGACGGCGTAACCTATCTCGATGTTTTACCAAATTCAATCTTCGACGACGCACACTACTTCGATCAACCAGATCAGTATAGCGACGAACAAAAAATTCAACTAGCAAATAACGTAAGCCTCTACTGGGCATAAAGGAGTAACATGCAGGAAAATCCAATACAAAACCAAGCAGCGCCAAGCGCTCTACCAACCGCAGGACCAATCGCAAATCCAGGCGTCACCCCTGCTCCAGCTCCAGCCGCTCCAGCAGCCCAATCCACAAATCCAATCGTTGCAAAGATTCAGAATGCCTTCCATAGCCGCATCGTTGGCCAGGACGAGCTCTGCCTTTCCATGATTGTTGCTCTTATTGCCGAAGGCCATGTTCTCTTGGAATCCGTTCCAGGTCTTGCCAAGACTCTTTCCGCAAAGACGATTGCCGAATCTTCCAATGGTAGCTTTAGCCGCGTCCAGTGTACGCCTGATCTTCTTCCAAGCGATATTATTGGTACGCAGATCTACAACTACACCAAGGGCACTTTCGAAACCAAGATTGGCCCAGTAAATGCCAACTTTGTCTTGCTTGATGAGATTAACCGTAGCTCCGCAAAGACACAGAGCGCCATGCTTGAGGCTATGCAGGAACGCCAGGTTTCTATTGGTGGTCAGATTTTCAAGATGCCAGAACCATTTGTCGTGCTTGCAACTCAGAACCCTATCGAACAGGAAGGTACTTACGAGCTTCCAGAGGCTCAGCTTGACCGCTTCCTACTCAAGGTCCTTATCGATTACCCAACCCGCGAACAGGAGTTGCAGGTTCTCAACTACATCATTAGCGGCAATACAACTTCCCCACTCGCAGATAATCAGAAGGTTTCTCTTGCAGATATTCAGTCACTCCAAAAGCAGGCGGCCGCAGTTCGTGTCGACGATGCCATCAAGAATTACATCGTAAATATTGTCTCCATTACGCGTACGCCAGGTCAGTTTATCGATCCAAAGCTCGCTCATTACATCGAGTATGGCGTTTCTCCACGTGGTTCCATTGCGCTCTTGCAGGTTGCTCGTGCGCTTGCTGTCATTAATGGTCGCGATTATGTCACCCCAGATGACGTCAAGCAGCTACGCTACGCCGCGCTTCGCCACCGCATTATCCTAAACTTCGAAGCACTCGCTGATGATATCCATCCAGAAGCGATTATTGATGCAATTTTTGAAAAGGTTCAGACTCCATAGGGTTAACTAATGCCTAGCTATCTCGCGAAAGTTCAAAAAAGAATGGATATTTATTCGCGTCGCCGCACGCGCTCCATTCTGACGGGCAACTACGGCTCCGTATTCAAGGGTCGTAGTATGGATTTTGACGATTTGCGCGAATATATCCCTGGCGATGACGTTAAGGATATCGACTGGAAAGCATCTGCACGCTCTAGAGGTGTCATGATTCGCCGCTACATTGCGATTCGCAAGAGAAACATCATGATTATTGCTGACAGTGGTCGCAACATGGCAACTTTGGCGCCAAGTGGCGAAAGCAAGGCCGAGGTTGCAACTTTCTGCGCTGGCGTTATGGCCTACATTGGGATTAATCACTCTGACCTCGTTGGTATGGTTTATGGCAATCATGCCGAGAACAAGCGCTTCCCACTCAAAGAAAATCGCGCCAATGCCGAGAACTTCCTAAACAGCTACGCCAAAGCCCCTAAGTTTGAATCTGCCGATGGCGACCTTGCTTCAGTCTTACAGTATGCCAACAAAGGCAACCGTGAGCGCAAAACTTTTGTAATTATTACCGATCCAGAAAGCGCCGAGAAGCAAGACATGGAACTACTTCGCAAATTACTCGCAAGACATGAAATCATGTTCATTCTCGTCGAGGACGCGCCACTTACCGATAACAAGCTCAAAAAGCACGACACAAAAGATATTGATGGACTTGTTAGGCTTCCGAGCTTTATGCGATCAAGCAAGAGCGTCGCAAAGGCCGAGCAAGCTTACCGCGAGAAGCAAAAAGCTACGATCACCAAGAATCTGCGCCACCTAAGCGTCACAAGTTGCTTCGTAGATAGCTCAGAAACCGCGGTTACGAATATTGTAAATATGTTAGAGGAACAAAAGAATGCAAGGAAGCGATAATTTCTACGGTCCGATTAGTTACAAATGGATATGGCTTCTTTTTGGTCTTATCTGCGTTTTCTTGATTGTTTTAATGTATTTCCTAATTTTCTTTGTAACGCGCAAGAAAGTTATCAAAAACCTTGCTACACTCAAGCAGTTACCGCCAAAGATTATCAATAAAGACGAGCTCAAGCAAAAATATCTCGCCCTTATCACTCAGGCCGAGAACGAGCATGCGCAAGGCCTTTCCAAGAGTTCCGTTGCGCACCAGCAGATTAGCCTACTAACCCGTTTGTTCTTCTGTGAGCTTCATAATATCCGCACAGATGTTATGACTCTTGGAGATTTAAAGAAATCTCGTTTTGCAGACCTTACAAGTATGATTGAAGAGTTTTATCCGAGCGAGTTTGACATGCTCGAAAAAGGCAACGTTTCCGAATCTGCCGCTAACGCTAAGAATCTTATAGGAGCACAATAATGAGATATAACTTCCTATTTATTCTTATCCTAGTTGCACTCGCACTAACTATCATTATTTCGGTTTTGCGTTTCAAGAAATTATCCAAGAAAAACGGGATCGACACCAAAGCCACTCTCATTAGCCATACCGAAGCAATCCGCAATCTTCCAGAATACAAGAAAGCAAAAAGTATTTATAGGTTGTTACTGTCGCTCTGCTTTGTTTTCCTTGCTATCGCGCTTGTTTCTTGCACGATTCTTAGCTCTCGCCCAGTAATTGCAGATTACGAAAAGAACGAGCAGAACGACCGTGATATTTTGCTCTGCCTTGATGTTAGTGGTTCAATGTACGAAGCCGACGCCGCTGCGCTTGGTGTTTTTGCCGATATGGTCGACGAATTACAAGGTCAGCGCATTGGTATTTCAATCTTTGGTACTCATCACGCACAAATTTTGCCACTCAATAATGATTACGAAGCTACCAAAGATTTCATAAAAAATCTAGCCAAATACGATAGCAGCGCCACTTCTGCCTATGATAGCTATCCAATGCTAGACAGATACGCAGGTGCAGTAGGTGGCACGACAAACGTTCTCGAAGGTGTCGTTGGCTGCGTGCAAGACTTTACAAAGCTTGATGAAAAACGCTCAAGATCCCTGATTATTATCACGGACAACTACGACAACACTGGCTTTGGCGACGAAGAAACCGGCAGACATGACGGCGAAAGTATTCATAAAGCCCTCAACCTCGCCAAACGCTACGGAATCGTAGCTTACGGCTTTAATCCCGCAGACTGGTCTAATGAAGGCAACGAGAGTACCTATGTTACCGCCGCAAGCTTCAAGAATGCCGTTCTAGATACCGGTGGTAGTTATTATGCCCTAAATGCCTTCATTGAGCCTTGGGATTACGACAAAGAATCATATGAAGAATACAGCGCAAGAAGAGGTGCTATTTCAGATAGTTCTAAAGCCAAAGAAGTCGTAACCAGGATTCTCGAAGAAGATGCCGCAAAACACCAGACAGAAGGCAGCCTAGTTCTTAAAGATAGGCCAGCAGTATTCCTAATCGTTGGCATTGTTTCAATTATTTGTTTCGCACTAACCGTTTGGAGGCTCCGTCTATGATATTCGAAAGTATTATTCCGCTTTGGATAGTAATCACGCTCGCAGCATTGCTTGCCGCAGCGCTTGTATTTTGCCTTATCAAGAAAAGCTTCCGCACGAAGCAAAACTTCCGCCTAATTGCGATTCTTTTCCTCGGCGTTCTTATGCTCGCAAGGCCGCAATTCCCTGGCGGAAAGGTCGAGACCAGAGACAATAATATCGATGTATATTTTGCCGTAGATACAACTGGTAGCATGGTCGGCAAAGATATGAAGGGCGACAAACGCCGCCTCGAACAGGCCAAAGAGGATATTATTACTATCGCCAAGCAAATCCCTGGCGCAAGATATACAGTTTTCGCCCAGAGTGCCGTTAGTTACCAAGCAACGCCACTTCTAAGCGATTTGGACGCCCTACAGAACGCTGCCGACGGCCTA
>JAUMYE010000014.1 GCA_030528815.1 Candidatus Saccharimonadota bacterium
TTGAATTCTTCTTGAGAACTAGCGGTGTGCCAATTAGTGCGGCAGAAAGCGAAATCAAAACGCCGACAACTAGCGCCCTAATCATAAAGTCATAAGAAAACATCTCAATCAAGCTATTCATGGTGCACCTTTCTGACGTATTCTTCGGTCGTGCCAAAGAAGTAATCCTTGTCGTGAAGCGACAAAATCTTAGTGCCAATCAAGTTGCCGTGGTCGAGATCGTGAGTAATCATGACAACCGTAATGCCCTGTTCTTCGTTTAGCTTCTGGACAATCTCGTAAAGCTCGATCTTGGACTTCTTATCTAGGTTGTTAGATGGTTCATCGAGAATTAGAACCTTGTCGGTCGCCATCAGGGCGCGGGCTAGCAGGACTTTTTGGCGCTGACCGCCAGATAATTCGGCGAAGCAACGCTTTTCTAGCTTCTCAATGCCGAGTAGTTTCAAGGTTTTTAGAGCGCGTTCCTTTGTTTCTTTGGAGTAGAAGAATGGATTCTTGTTTAGTGCACCAGACAAAACAATCTCAAAAACTGAGGCAGGGAAATTTGGATCGACGGTCGTCTCTTGTGGCATGTAGCCAATCTGGTTTCGGTTGATATTAAACTGGATTTTGCCAGACATTAGCGGAAGTAGTCCAAGGATACCGCGAATCAAAGTAGTCTTGCCAGAGCCGTTTGGACCAACGACGCAGATAAAATCTTTATCCTGAACATCAAAACTCAGGCCATCAATAATGGTGGTATTGCCGTAGCCAATCTTAACTTTTTTAAGCGATATTAAGCTCATTAGTTTAGCGCCTCCCTAATTGCTTCGAGATTGCTCTCCATGATATCGGCATAAGTTTTGCCGTTACTAAAATCTTCTGCCGAGATAGTGTGCGCAGAATTGAAAGTTAGATATTTAACTCCTGCCTCTCTTGCGATAGTTCTTGCAATGGCATCGCTACTCATTTCGATTTTTAAAACGACTGGGATTTTCTCGCTCTTTACCTTGTCTACGAGGAAGGCGATGGTTTGGTTGCTAGCTTCGGTTTGGTCAGAACAACCTGGGAAAGCAGCATAATAGTCTAGGTCGTAATCTTCGACAAAATAGCGCAAAGGAAAGCGGTCGCCAAAGACGAGAGTCTTGCGCTTGGCTCCAGAAATAATCTCCTGAAAACGAGTATCGATATCGGCGAGCCTTTGGTTGTAGTTTTTGGTATTTTGCTCGAAGTAGGCTTTGTTTTCTGGGGAGATTTCGCTAAGAGTGTCTGTGAGATTATTAATTATCTTCTGGGCATTTCTTAGGCTCGTCCAGATATGTTCGTCGTATTCTGCTTCTTCGGATTCTTCTTCGTCGCCCTCCATGCCTTCGACGGCTTCTTCTTCGACTAGCTCGACCGCGTTCATCATCTTGAAAACTTTTACATTACCGATCAAGTCATCTTCGATCCACTCGTCAGATTCGCCACCATTATAAATAACAAGGTCGCTATTCTTGATATCTATAATGTCGCTTGGGCTCGGCTCGTAATTATGGAGCTCGGCGCCAGGTTTAATAAGCATCTTAATGTCTGCTTTGTCTCCTGCGACGGCACGCGCAAAATCATAAGCTGGGAAATTTGTTGTAACGATAGAAATCTTGTCGCCATGTTTGCGACTATTGCCAAGCATTAAAATTGCGCCAACCCCAACAAACAAAGTGACAAAGAGTAGGATAAGGATTTTTAGATTCTTCTTCATTTGCAATCCCCACAAAAGCCATTGATAATAATATGTGTATCTGTTGGAAAGAAATGATGCTCGCCCGAAATGTGCGCCATTAATCCCTTAACTTCTTCGCAGTCAATATGTGTAAGCTTGCCGCATTTTTCGCACTTCAAATAGAAATGGTCGGCCTCGTCGCAAGGCGTAACATATTGATACCTGGCAGAATTATTCTCCTTAGAAACGCGAAGAATTGTGCCTTCATTCTCGAGAGTTTCGATAAAGCGGTAAATTGTCGTAAGTCCAATTTCATGATCGAGCTCTTCGTAAATATCTTTGGCGGCAAAATCCGCAGCCTGCTTCTTGATAGCGGCTAAGACTTTTTGCCTTGGTTTGGTATTGTATGTCTCGCTCATAAATTGAAAATGATTTTCAATTTCTAGTTTAAAGCAGGCCAAACAAAAATGCAATATAATAAAACTGAAAGGATTTCAAAATGAGACAGATTTTACTTGCTACTACTAACCCGGGAAAAGTTATGACCTTCAAAAAGATTCTGGCTAAACTTGGCTATGAAGGTTTATCCTTTGCGGATCTTGGGATTAAGCTTGACGAGCCAGACGAAACGAAACTTACGGCCGATGAAATCGCAGCCGAGAAGGCGCTAGGATACGCGAAACAATACAAAGATTTGCCAGTGCTTGCGCGCGATGATACAAACGACCTAATTGGCGTTGCAGAAGAAGACGACCCAAAGAATCATAACAAAGCCTTTGTAGTTGCCAGGAAAGGCAAATATACTGACGAGCTTGGCGCCGAAACTTTTGCCGAAGTTGCCCACAAATATGGTGGCGAAGTTGCCTGTAGATTTAACTGGGGCTATGGTCTAGCTTGGCATGATGGCGACGAAATTAAGGTTGTAAATACGCTTGTCTCGACCAACCCAGAAGACATTAAAGTCGTAGACAAAATCTCTCCAAAACGCGTCCCGGGCTTTTGTTTCTCGCCTGTTATGCAGGTTAATATCAATGGTGTCTGGAAATACGATTCGGAGCTCGACGACGAGGATAGCTGGATTGCCTACTGGAACTTGCAGGCGGAAGGCATCAAAAAGCTTCTCGATCAGCTTCCAGAATTTTAGCCTATAATTTCTTCGCCGAAGGCTTCATTTACTGCGCCTTTTACGATTCCTGGCACAATAATTCCGTCAACTTTGCATTCTTCGATAATCTTGCGCACGTTTGCATTGGTAGGTGAAATGCCTTGCTTTTTCATCTTGCGACCGATTTCGCGCCCAATACCAGATTCCTCTTCTGAGAAAACGCAGCCACAATATTTTTGCATATAAAGCCCAGCGGCGCGCGCTTCGTCCTGGCCCTCTTGCCAGCCTTTGCGGAAATCTCGGTATAGAAACTCAACACCATATTCTTCGGCATATTTGTCCATGAGCTCGGCAATAAAATCGTGCTTTTGGTAGATACTGTAAAGTAAGGTGGTAGAAATCGTATCGTAGCCGTTCTGCTTGGCGTATTCAAAAACCTGGCGCAAGCGCTTTGGATAGCAGTATTCTTGGCAACGAGTCGTAATCTTGTCTACAACATTCTTGCAAAACTCATCTAACCCGTAAGCGTCCTCGAGAATAAGCTTGACGTCTTTTCGTTTGGCGTAATCTACGAGACAATCGCGGCGGGCCTTATATTCGGCATAAGGGTGGATATTTGGGTTGTACCAATACAGGGTCGGCTCAATATTCTCCTCGCGTAGAGACTTAATGCAATAAACGCTGCATGGCGCACAACAGGTGTGAAGTAAAAGTTTCATTAAGGGTATTATAGCAAAAAATACCCCCGGCCAGATGGTCGGGGGTGGGTGCGCGAGCTATTAGCTTTCGGCCTTATCGTCCTCGGTGCATGCGGAGATGTCGTCCGGCAGCTCCTCCTCTTCCTCCTCCTCGGAGGCGAGGAAGTTGGGGAGCATCCAGCCATTGTCGTGCTCGAATGCGATAATCTCGCGGATTGCAGAGAGTGCGGCCCAAGCGGCCTTCTCGTCCTCATCCTGAGTACCGCCACTTACAGCGACATAAACGGTCATAGCTTCAGTACCAGCGTAGATGCAGGGGCCACCAGTGTTGTAACCGATGGGGAATGCGATGGCGCCCTTCCAGTTGATGCGTCCGTTTCCGACATACTCCTCGGGGAGTGCGCCGGACGTGAGCTCCTTGCGGTTGCGAACATGGAAGTGGTCAGCCTCTGCGAGCGCCTTTGCGCGCTTTGCGGCTGCGATCTTCATTGCGACTACGCCTGCGCAGTCGCCGACTTCCTTGTCGTCCTTGCGGTAGATAGTATCTCTGCCACCCCAAGAAACAGGCTCTGTGATGGTGATGTCAGCGTTAGTGCCGAGCCAGTTGCGAGCGACGCCACTGCAAGGAGAGAAGCAAACAGCAACAGCTCCCTGAGTGATGCCGATCTTTGCGGCCTGACACTTTACGCTAGTGATGACCTTTTCTGCGAATCCGATAACTGAAATGTGCATATCTCTATACCTCCGAGATAGAATTTTGCTCCCCGCAAAATGAGGAGACAATGTGTATATTATAGCACAAATTAGCATAAACGTCAATATGTTCGCTAGATTTTTGGATTTTTGCAACAGATTTGATATCCAAAGAAGAAACGGGGGTTATTCAGTAGATTATTCAAAAGGAGCGCCCAGTAATGGGCACTTTTCTCTTTCTTAAAAAAAATATACAAAAAATCTCCCCAAATTGAGGAGATTTTTTAATAAACCTATTTGTCGGCTTTTGCTGCCTTCTTTTCGGCTTCCTTCTTCGCTTTGGTGACCTTGTTACCGAGGGTAGAACGAAGAGCTGCTGCCTTCTGTGCGCGAGCCTTGAAGCGGTCGACGCGACCTTCGGTATCGATGATCTTTTCCTCGCCAGTGAAGAATGGGTGAGATGCGCTCGAAATCTGAATCTTTACGAGCGGATATTCTTTGCCATCCGTCCACTTGGTTGTCTCTTCCGACTTAGCGGTCGAGCGCGTTAGGAAAGAAAACTTTGCCTGTTCATCGGCAAAGACTACAAAACGATAGTCTTTTGGTTGGATTGCTTCTTTCATAATTGCACCTTATTATATCAGATTTCTCAAACAGAGTAAAGCCCCTGATAGGAGACTATTTCCAATCGTCGGTTGGGAAGAATTTTCTGGAGATTTCTTCGAGCTTTTGGCAGCCGTTTTCGAGCAAATAATAGTGGCGAACGTACAAAACTTCGGTAACGGTTAGGGCTAGCGCGATGAATCCAAGGCAATAGTTCAAGATTGGGCTACCGTTTACAAAAATCGCGCAGTATAGGAAAGCTAGGAAGAACAAAATCATGTAAAATGCGAAAGCTAGTGTGACGTAAAGATGAATCTGGCGTTCGTGCTGAAAATGCTGGAGCATGGTCAGGTGGTATTCGCGCTTATCTTTCGTTGGCTTCTTTGCTAATTCTTCGGCTTCATCAATATAAGCCTTGAGCTTCTTATCCATAAGCAAATTATAGCATGCAGAAAAAAGCCCGTCATGACGGCGGGCGAAACGATATATATCAGAGATTGGGAATATCTGCGAGCTCCGTAAAGAAGCCTTCATTGTGGGCGCGGATGTAGAGATCGAAGAGCTTTTCGTCTGTCGCTCTGATCTCTTCAGAAATTCTTCCTACGGCTTTGCGGATACTGTCGAAGTTGCATCTCGAGCGCGCAAATACGATGGCGATTTTGTCTTTGCCAGTTGCGAATTCTTTGCAAGTGAGCACGGCGCCGGGACGGATTCGTACTCCGCAAGCTTCGAAGATATCCTGGTATTCCAGTCCCAAATTATCGATAACGTCGATATAGGCGAAAGAGTTGCCTCTAAGGAGCTGGTCGAGTTTGCTTATGCCGAAAATATGAATTGTCGGCTCGAATGACTTGGACATAGATATTGCCTCCTTCTCGAAAAAGACTTAGGATATGAAACCCTACTACTTAGATTTCAACATAAAATAACAGATGTGTCAATATTGGTATGCCGGCCCTGTATCTTTTGCCGTATAGCTATTTACTTGCAAAATCCGCAAGTAATGTCAGATGAGCCTATAACGCTCAGGTGTAATTACTTGCAAAAATCGCAAGTAAATCTATATAGTCAAAAAAGAAAAATCCTCGCCGAAAACCGATAGCATGCTAGAATGAAAATAACGGGTTGTTTAGACTAGCGTTCTATACAAAACTGCCAAATTATGGCATAATAGAAAAATCTTTTTTGAGAAATCGCCATGGAGAAAATGAAGACCTTAAGGCCTAGGGGCTGTGTTGCTATTCTCTCGCCGTCAGCCGATACTGCCGGCTATTTTCCTCATGTCTACAAGCGTGGCGAAGCTGCTATTAAGGATCTCCTCGGTCTTGATGTAAAGCTCTATCCTACTACTCTTTCTACGGGCAATTCTCCCGAGAAGCGCGCCAAAGATTTGAATGCTGCCTTCAAAGACAAAGATGTTGTAGCTATTTTTACGACTATCGGTGGCGATGATGAAGTGCGCATTTTGAAATATCTAGACAAGGAAATAATCCGCAATAATCCAAAGCCATTCTTCGGCTACAGCGACAACACTCATCTAAATCTATTCCTAAGTAGTCTTGGTGTGCCTTGCTATTACGGTGCTTCGATCATGACGCAGTTCGCGATGGCTGGCGGCATGGATGCTTATACCGTTGCTTCGATTATGAACGCAATCAATCATGTTGGCGAAGTTGAAATCAAACAGCCTAGCTATTGCAAGGAGGCGGATTCTGACTGGTCTAACGAAGAAGGCTTAAAGGTTGAAAAAGAACGCGAAAAAGCTCTAAAAACGCAGTGGATCTCAAAGCAAAAATCTGGTGAAGTTAAGGGCGAACTTTGGGGTGGCTGCCTTGAATGCATTTTTGAGTATCTTGCTTCTGGTAACCCTCTAAAACTCGGCGATTCGGACAAAATTATCTTTATTGAAACTGCGGAAGATATGCCTACGGCGGTACATGTTAAAAGTGCGCTTCAAGGTATGGGCGAGCGTGGGATTTTTAAGAATGCCAAGGCTCTACTTGTTGGTCGTCCAAAAACTCTTGCTTTCAATAAGCAAATCGGCAAAAACGAGCGCATCGAATATCGCAAAGAGCAACGAAAAATTATCAGAGATACTTTTCGCGAATATTCTGACGCGCCAATTATCTTTAATCTAAGCTTTGGCCATACTGATCCTCAGCTTGTCGTGCCATATGGTCACGAAGCTAGGATTAACCTAGAAACTAAGCAAATCTTCTTCGAATACTAAGAGAAATCGCGGAAAGATTGTGAAGCTTGCGGTCCCTCGAGGCCGTTATATTTTCCGTCGTATAACTTGTCGATGTTGCCATACGGAACCCAAAAAGTCACCTGACCAATCGGCATGCCAGGGTAGATTTTTACTGGCTGAGTGGCGTTCATCATGAGGGTGTATTGGTTGATGGATCCAATATCTATCAAATCTGCAGTAATATGGACAAACAATCCGAGCCTTCCTGTCGAAGATTTGCCACGAATAATCGGGACGTATTCTTTTGAGCCGATACGTTCCAGAGTCGAACCAAGATAAATCTTGCCAGGTTCTAAAACTATGCCATCTTCTGGGATTTGAATCTCTTCGGTCTCATTATTTTGGCGCGCGTCCAAAGTGTGGTTTTTGTAACAGAGTAGGGTGTTGCCAAGATGGAAATCATAAGAATCGGTCGTAATGGAATCTGGATCAAAAGGCTCAATTACAATAATCCCATCTTTGTGGCATTCGGCAATTTTGCTACCTGTCAAAATCATGCTTTTCCTCCTGTGACTATGGCTTTGTTTTGATGTGGTGTATTGAAGCGGGTGTATCCTGCGGTATAGAGTTTGTCGATATCTCCGGCTGGCTTCCAAAAGCTTACCTGCCCAATGCGCATACCGGCATAAACTCGTAGTGGTTGCACGACGCGGATCTCTAGCGTCCAGCAATGTGCGCGGCCAAGCTGACCAAGGTCTGCCGTAATTTGTAGATACATTCCGAGTCTGCCGACCGAAGAGCGACCGATCAAACTCGTCACGAATTCTTCACTTCCAATCTTCTCGACCGTCGAGCCAAGGTATAACTTATCTGGCTCCAAAATATAACCCTCTTCAGGGATAATTACCTCTGTAAAAACTGCCTCTTGTCGCGGATCAATGATATCGTTCGTAACGATGCGTAGGGTTTTACCGAGGCGGTAGTTGTAACTATTTGGATTCAATAAATTCTCAGTAAAGGGCTCAATTGTTATCGAGCCTTTTTTGACCTGTTTCTGGATTTCCGAACCAGTCAGAATCATTAGAATAATTCCGTATATCTTCCAGGGTAGATTCTGGAATCTTTTTTATGAACCAATACGTTGTATCTCTGGTATGGGCGGAGCTCATTAGACATCTGTTTGATCTCGAGTAGTCTATCGTGTATGACCTTGAGGGCTTCTTCGCAGTAGCCGGGATTCTCTTTATCAAACTTTTGAATAGACGAAGCAGTATAGTGCTCTAATTCTTCGTCGGTTTCCATCTCGATAGTATTCCTATCTTCGTAGAGAAGGGTGAGGCCTTTGTAGACTTTCATGACCTCTTTGTAGCCTTGCTGAGTGACAGTCATATTAAAAATCTTCTTAGCTTTTTCGACGAGTGCTTTTGGGATTTCTTTTTCGACATAAAACTCGCAGCTAAGAAGTAGTCCATTATCTTCTAGTAAGTCATTTGTAATATGGTCGAGTGCTTTTTGTGGATCGCTGAAAAAACGGAGAGCTGCACCGACTAAAGCGTGGGTGTATTTCTCTCCGTTCGAGTAAGTGTGTCCATCTGCGACAAGATATTTCAGGTTTGCCTCAGGCGCATATAGTTTGTGATTGTTTTCTGCGGCTTCGACAGATTTTTTAGAAATATCAATACCGGTTGCAGAACAACCGGTATAAAGAGCTAATTCACGAGAGGAAAAACCAGTCGTGCAAGCGATTTCAAGAAGTTTTGATTCTTTTGTGATGTTGCCGAAGACGCGCCATTTGTTAAGCGTCACGAAAGCCCCAGGAGGCACGTTCCACTGATTAACAAAGCCAACGAAATCGGTGTAACTCATGTTCTTGATTTCGTCTACACTATAGAGTTCTTTGTTTCTCATGCCGTATCCTTGAAATTAAGTTCCTATCTAATTTTACAGCCTTTAATAATTTTTTGTCATCTAAGTCGCTTTCGGGCGGCAAAGACAAAAGATAATTAATTCTGCCAAGATAGAAAGAAATGCGATCGAGGATAGAGTAGTGATTTCCGGCTTCTTTAAGGACATCTATGGCGAGGCTAATAGCTTCCGAATATGAAAGCTCATTCACGACAAGCGCCTGGTAGGCAAAGCCACAACAATAGCTGTCCGCCATCTCGTTGACTCCGCCTTTGCCCGGGGCAATCTTGTAAGCTGCAAAGTGACGCAGTGTCAGGATCGCATCGAGCATTTTGTAGGCCTTGCTGTTGCCGTCGCCGAGCGACAATGCTTCTATCGGCAAGTCTGCAAACTGGATCGGGCAATCTTCCGAGAGGATTGCGGTGAGCAATGTCTCGAGTCCAAAGCCCCATTCTACGGCTATCGGATAGTTGTTTCTTGAAATCTGAATTACATTTCCAATATCGTATGGTTCGCCGGTGTCCTTGTTTCTGATAGCAAGCGTGAGCCCGAGGCCAGACAAATCTTCCTCTCCGTAAGTCCAACGGTAGTAGGAGGTTGGCTCGGTCTCGAGTAATATCTCGCGATCAGATTCAAAAAGCTCCATCAGATAACGATTTGCCTTGATGCAAATGCGCTCTTCGGCTACGCCAATCTCTCTAAGGAAAGTTATAGCTGCATCAAGCATCTGCTGAAAACAATCTGCCGGGGCAATAGCACCTTCGGTTCTAAAACAGGAGCAAAAGCGCATGGCTTCGTCTGTATAGAACAGGTGCATATTCTGCAAGCGGATGCAGTTTTGCGGATTTGCAAAGTAGCCTAAGTCGTCAAGCTTTTCTTTCCACTGGTTGATCTGGGCGCCAACGAAATAAACCGTCGGGTCCGTCGATGGATAGCTCGGCACTTCGTCTAAAATCGTAAAACCGCGACTCCTGAAACCGTCAAGAAAGACTTTTTCGATATAGTCTTTTGCCTCGGCGATTAAAGCGCGCCATCGGATGAATCCGAGTATAGCAATCTTGTTCATGTTATCCCCCCCTAACTAAAGTTGATTGCTGCGTGAAATATCTCCCAATAATTCTTGTCAAAAACAGTGTCTGTCTCTGAAGGACGAATCGCAAGATGAAGTAAAACATTCTTGTGGTTCGGCGTAGCCCCGAGGCGTTTTCTTGCTGCCGGAGGCAAAGCTGTGTATCCCGTTATGCTTAAAATCTTGAGCTCTTCAAGATACTTAGCATCTTTGCCGAGCACCTTGATTGCGTCCTGCAGGATTGTATCTTGCCGATAGTCCTTCGGCACAAGATAAGAGAAATCTCTCGAGATTCGCTTCTGCTGTGCTACAGGTGTAAATTCGAGCAAATCGTACATCTGACAAGCAATCTCTGGCTCGTTCGAAAACAGGTACGATATATGCGGAATCTTTTTGTAGGCAGCAAGCATAGAATCCAGTTTGACTGTGATAAGTTTCTCGCTAATGCAAACAAACTTATTCACTGCTTCGCTATCGTCGGGAAATGCCTGATTGATCAAGCGGTATAGTCTACCGCCAACGCTGGGATCAAGCGGAAGGTCTAACAGGATGTTATAAAGACCTTTCTCCTGATTGACTCCGTCGAGATTAAGCGTGGTTCTTGAATCTAGGGATGATGCGTTAGTGTAGTTAACGATTTCTGTTGCCAGGATAGCTAAAGCGTGGCGCTCGTTAAAGAGCTCTCTGCCGTTATCTAGCTTCTTGGCATCGTGCATGGCACCCCAAAGGATAGGGTTATCTTCGTCATAATAAGACAGCAAAACAATCACGACCTTTCTTGAAATATCAATGTACAAAGTTGCAAAAACTTTGAATTATTATATTACTATATTTTTTACCTTAAATAAAGTGGTGAGTTGTTTGAAACATATAAGTAAATAATGGTATGATAAAGGTATCATGCTAGATATAAATTATATCCGGGCGAATCGTGGCAAGGTGGAGGATGCCATTCGCAATAAAGGCTACGAGGGCGAAATTAACCTCGAAGATATTTTGAAGCTTGACGATGAGCGCAAAGAGCTCTCGGTCAAGATTGATGGCCTAAGGCGCGAACGCAACACCATCGCTGCTCAGATGAAAAATGGCAAGCCCGATGCTGCTCTTATTGAGCAGGGCAAGGCGCTCAAAAAGCAACTCGCCGAAGTTGAACCAAAATTAGCTGAAGTTGAAGAATCATTTATTAGTAAGCTAAAGACTGTTCCGAATATTCCAGAAGATGATGTTCCTGTAGGTCTATCAGAGGACGAAAACGTCGTTGCTGAAGTTTGTGGCGAACCAACAAAGTTTAGCTTTGAGCCACGCACTCACTATGATTTGGCACAGAAACGCGGTTGGCTAGACAAGGAACGTGCCGCAAAGGTTACGGGTTCTCGTTTCGCATACATCAAGGGCGACATGGTAAAGCTCCAGATGGCAATCGTAAACTTTGTCATGAATTCTCTAAGTGACGAAAACGTCATCAAAGAAATTATCGAAAAGAACAACCTCGAAGGTATCTCGACTAAGCCATTTACTCTTGTTTTGCCTCCACTAATGCTTCGTACGGATATGTATGATGCTATGGATCGCCTCGAGCCACGCGAAGATCGCTACAAGATCGAAGGTCAGGAACTTTGGCTACAAGGTAGTGCTGAGCACGTTCTTGGTTCTATGCACCAGGGCGAAATCTTTGACGAAAAAGAACTTCCAATCCGCTATCTTGGTTACGCAACAAGCTTCCGTGAAGAGGCTGGCACCTATGGTAAAGATATGGAAGGCATCATTCGTATGCATCAGTTCGATAAGCTCGAAATGGAAAGCTTCTCTACGAAAGAAACTAGTCGCAAAGAGCACGAATTCTTCGTTGCTATCCAGCGCTGGCTAGTCGAAAAGCTTGAGCTTCCATATCGCGTTATTCAGAAGTGTACCTATGACATCGGTAAGCCAGATGCTCGTGGTATCGATATCGAGGTTTGGATGCCAGGCCAGAACAAGTATCGCGAAACACATACTGCGGACTACATGACAGATTATCAGTCTCGCCGTTTGGCTACTCGTGTCCGCCGTGCAGGTGGCGAAGTTGAGCTAGTTCACACAAACGACGCTACGGCATTCGCTCTTGGTCGCGCGATGGTTGCAGTTATCGAGAATTATCAGAACGAAGACTATTCGGTAACTGTTCCGGAAGTTCTACGCAAATATTTAGACGGAAAGGAGAAACTCTAAATGATTGAAAATATTGAAGTTACTGGTTCGAACTATAAAGTCGAAGCCGGTCTAACCAAGTATGTCGAAAAGCGTATTGGCAAGCTAGATCGCCATCTACCTCGCCAGAACCGCAAAGACGTAGTTGTAAAGATTGTTGTTACTCAGGTAAACCGCGAGCACGGCAACAAGTATGAGATCTCCGCATCTCTAGATATTCCTGGTGGCAAGGTTATTGCTGCAAAGGACGAAGCATCTAACGTATTCGCTGGCATTGATCTTCTAGAAGCAAAGCTTGATGGTCAGATCCGCCGTTTCAAGACAGAAAAGACTAATCACGACAAGAAAGGAATCTTCGGTCGCTTGCTCAAGAAATAATTTTAGTGGCGGCATGATATACTATTACAATGGAAAAGAAGAGGTCAGAGCAACAAAGGGTGGCAGAAGCAGCAGAAAAAGCAGCAAAACAGTCTAAGAACACAAAAAATATCAAAAACGCTACTAAAACAAGCAAAAAAGCACGCAAAGAAAAGAAGCCTACAGATAAGCTAGCAGATAAGTCTGGTCTAACTATCTTTTTGCAACACATTTTTGGTGATGCACAGAAGAAAACTTTGCGCCGCATGGGCAAGCGCGTCGTCGCTATCAATGGCCTAGCAGACAAATATGCCAAGATGTCTGACGAAGAACTTCAGAAGCAAACGGAGGTTCTTAGGAAGCGCATTCGCAAGATCTTGAAAGAAGACGAAGCAAAAAGCGCTCTTGCAAAGGCAAAGGCCGAGAAAGAATCTGTCAAAGAAGATTCCGAGTCCAAGAAAGACAAGAAGTCTAAAAAGGATAAGAAGGCTAAAGGAATCGACCGCAGTGACAAGAGCTACGATGCAAAGGCTCTCGACGCTGTTCTAGAAGATGCATTCGCACTCGTTCGCGAAGCTAGCGATCGTGTTCTTGGTATGCGCCCATTCGATGTTCAGCTCATCGGTGGTATCGCCCTTCATGAAGGCAACGTTGCCGAGATGAAGACTGGTGAAGGTAAGACTCTCGTTGCTGTTGCGCCTGCATATCTTAACGCTTTGACTGGTCGTGGTGTTCATGTTGTTACGGTAAACGATTACCTAGCACAGCGCGACGCCGGCTGGAATGGTGAGCTCTATCACTTCTTGGGTCTTTCTACGGGTTGTATTATTAATGAAGCTAGCTTCATGTATGATCCTGAATACGAGAACGAGGAACATGATGATCCTCGCATGAAGCACCTCAAGCCATGTACTCGTAAGGAAGCTTATAACTGCGACGTTACCTACGGTACAAACAACGAGTTTGGCTTCGATTATCTTCGCGATAACATGGTCAAGGATGCAAACTATCTACGTCAGCGCGAACTTAACTTCGCAATCGTAGATGAGGTCGACTCTATCTTGATCGATGAAGCTCGTACGCCTCTTATCATTTCTGCTCCGGCTGCAGATAACCCAGAGAGCTACTATCAGTTCGCAAAGGTTTGTGCTCAGCTAGCAGACGAAGATTACATCGTTGATGAAAAGCGCCGCACGGTCACTTTGACCGACGAAGGCGTCGACAAGGTTCAGAAGATCCTTGGTGTCGATACTCTTTACTCGACTGCAAATACTCGCCTTGTTTATCATCTAGAACAGGCTCTACGCGCAGAAACTCTCTTCAAGCGCGATAAAGATTACGTTGTTACTAAGAGTGGTGAAGTTGTTATCGTTGATGAGCACACCGGCCGTCTAATGAATGGTCGCCGCTATAACGAAGGTCTGCATCAGGCAATCGAGGCAAAGGAATCCGTTCAGGTTCGCCAGGAATCTATGACTCTTGCTACGATTTCCTTCCAGAACTTCTTCCGTTTGTATCGCAAGCTATCTGGTATGACTGGTACTGCATTTACCGAAGCAGAAGAGTTCCAGCAGATTTACGCCCTTGATGTTGTTCAGATTCCACCGAACAAGCCAATCATTCGTGTAGATAAGGACGATTTGATCTATCGCACGAGTGCTGCAAAGCTCAAGGCTATCGCAAAGGTTGTAAAGCATTACCATGAGAAGGGTCAGCCAGTTCTAGTTGGTTCCGATTCTATCGAACACAACGAAAGAATTGCTGCTTACCTCGAAAAAGAAGGTATTCCATTCGAAATCTTGAACGCAAAGAACAACGAGCGTGAGGCTGCGATTGTTGCTAGGGCTGGCGAAAAGGGTGCTGTCACTCTAGCAACCAACATGGCAGGTCGTGGTACGGATATCAAGCTTGGTAAAGGTGTAAAGAAACTTGGTGGTCTTGTAGTTATTGGTACCGCTCGCCATGATTCCCGCCGTGTAGATAATCAGCTCCGTGGTCGTGGTGGCCGTCAGGGTGATCCTGGTATTACTCAGTTCTTCGTATCTTGCGAAGACGACCTAATGCGTATCTTCCAGGGTGATCGTATTTCTATGCTTATGCAGCGCCTTGGCGTTGATGATGATCAGCCAATCCGTAACTCTGCAGTAAGTAAGACTCTCGAACAGGCACAGAAGCGTATCGAAGGTTTCAACTTTGATTCCCGCAAGAACGTCGTTCAGTACGATAACGTTATCTCTCGCCATCGTAAAGTTGTTTATACAATGCGTCGCCGTATTCTCGAAGGTGATAACATTCGCCCAGAGATTACTCGCTTGTATAAAGATGAGATTGCTGAACTTGTTCAGTTTAGCTCTCGCGTAAACAAAGATTTCGCAAAGAACTTCAAGGCTGTCTTTGATCTCGATGATGATCTAATCGATACGATTGGTCGCATCCGCAAAGAGAAAGAGCGCAACCGCCTAGCAACTATCGCTGTCGAAGAAATGTATCACGATAAAGAGCTAGAATTTGGTGAAGATATCATGCGCAAGATCGAGCGTGAAGTTTATCTCCAGGTTCTCGATACTCTCTGGATGCAGCATCTTGAAAACATGCAACATCTCCGCGAAGGTATCCACTGGCGCTCCATCGGTCAGCGTGATCCACTAGTAGAATATCGCTCCGAATCTCAGAGACTATTCGATGGCTTGCAGCGCAAGCTTCGCGAAGAAGTAATGCATATCTTGCTAAGCATTCGCCGCCAGGAAGTTGCAGAAGTATCTGACGATAAGTACGATACCGAGCTCACCAAGATGTCTCAGGGCGCAACAGAGAAGGGTGTTAACGAAATCTCTGCTGGTCCAAAGAACATGGATGACGAGTTTAGTAAAGACGAGCATGGTATTAGTACGAATGAAAACATTCATCGTGTCCACTCGGACAAGTCAACCGGCTCTAATACACATCGTAATGCAGCTCGTAACGCAGCTCGCAAGAACAAGAAAAAAGCCCGCCAGAACAAAAAGAATGGCCGTCGCTAGATAAAAAGAAAGGCTCCGTGAAAGCGGAGCCTTTTGTATGATAACGTGATAGTGATATAATAATAACAAGAGCGGAGCTCTAGGAACTTCGCCTAAAGGGTTTTCGATTAGCTCACCTTATTGGCGAGCTTTTCTTTTAGGTTTTCGGAACCTTACCTTCAACTCCACACTCATACCTAAGAT